>PIXS01000321.1 GCA_003096255.1 Candidatus Bathyarchaeum sp.
AGGTGCTTCATCAATGCCCAAACAGCCACGGCAGAAGCGCCTGACCGCGTCCCCAACAAAGTAGACTCTTTACTCTCTCCAAACAGATAGGGAACCTTCATGCTGATAGCCTCACTTATGGATGCGTCCCTGAACAGTATTCCTCCTGCAGGAATAGGAGCCAAACCCATCTTATGAGGGTCAACGGTGACTGAGCAGACGTTGGGCAAACTGAAGTCAAAATCCAAAGGCTCATAGCCCAAATCTTTAAAGAATGGAAGAACAAAGCCCCCAAACGCAGCATCCACATGCAAATAGAGATTGTTTGCTGAAGCAACCTCTGAAAGTTCAGGGATTGGGTCAACAACTCCTAAGCCTGTGGTTCCTGCAACACCAACAATCGCTACAGTTTTTGATGTGATTGCCTTTTCTGCGGCTTTCACGTCCATCTGGAAACGACTGTTAAGCTTCACCTTGACTAGTTTCAGATTCAGCAAATCAGATGCCTTGTCAAAGGAATAATGAGCTGAAACAGGAACAATAACTTCGCCCTGCTCTTTTTTGGCAAGGTTCCTTGCTGCCCAGAGGGCTATTATGTTTGCTTCGGTGCCGCCAGAAACAATGCTTCCAGAGGCTTGGGGATTGGACAATAGTGAGCCCAGCATAGCTACTGTTTCTTGTTCCAGTTCTGCTGAGGCTGGAAAAAGGCTTGGGTCGCCCAGATTCTTTTCAAGATATTTTTGGTAGATTTGTTTGGCGAAGCTGTGGGGGTTTGTGCACATTGAACACAAGATTTTGCCAGAAGAATAAGTGAGGTCTCTTTGCAGTTTCGCTTCAAGCTCTTTGAT
Source organism: Candidatus Bathyarchaeum sp. (assembly GCA_003096255.1). Next base: position 828 of record PIXS01000321.1, read on the forward strand.
AATCGTGTTTTGGGGTAGCCCCTTCTTTGGCATCTCTTTTGTTTTTTGGGGGTTCTCGGGGGACATGTTTCTCACTTCTTGACGCTAGAGGAAGCCTGCTGATTTTAGTTCATCGACTTCTAGTTTTCCATTATGGAGTATGGTTGCCACCAAGGCGCCTGAAACTCCGAGTGCTCTCAGTTGCTCCAGTTCACTGAGGCTCCGTATTCCTCCTCCAACTAGAACCTCGACTCCAGTCTCCTCAATAACTTTCTTCAGAAGAGGCAAGTTGATTCCGTGTTCGGTTCCTACCTTATCTAAATCCAATATGATAATCTGTTTGACACCCAAATTCCCGAGTTCTTGAGCAAAGGAAACAGCATTCATCTTAGCAATAGCCTCTGAGGCACTCAAAACTTTGCCATTTTTCAAGTCTATACTCACCACAACCTTGTCTCTGCCAAAAGCTTTGACGGCTTGACCCAAAAAATCCAAACTAGCCAGAGTCTCGGAGCCCACCACAATCTTTGGCACATCTGCAGCCAACACTTCATTGGCTTTTGTGATATCTGCTATTCCTGCGTCAACCATCAAATCCAAACCAGTTTGTGCCACAATCCGCCGGTAGATGTCAAAGTTGGCGGAGTTTGTCAATATTGCATCCAAGTCCGCCAAATACAGGCTGCTGAATCCTAGGGACTTGAAGGCGGAAGCAATTTTTAGGGGGTGGTCTGCAGACTTACATATTACGCTTTTTAGGGGCCGGTACTGTTTTCTTTCGCCGCGGATGCCGTGGACTGCAACGGCATTTAAGATGTCAATGACGGGGATAACGTTCATTATTGGTTCCCACACAATATTCAAAGGAGATACTGCGAGGGTGAAGTTTGAATCTTTTGATAGTTGAGTATGTTTCTGGAGGCGGATACGGCGACCAGAAAATTTCAAGCAGTATCCTAAGTGAAGGCTACGGCATGCTACGGAGCTTAATCTCAGACTGCAAAACCGCTGGACACAACGTCACCACTTTGCTGGATTCAAGACTCAAAGAGTTCAGTCCACCCAACCAAGCAGACAATGCAATTTACGTAGCGTCTCCCACTGAACTGCTTACCAAACTGAAAGAACATTCAAGCGCGGCTGACGGCACTTACGTAATTGCTCCAGAGTCAAATCAAGTGCTGGAGAAACTTGTGGAATCCATAGAAGATTCTGGAGGAACATCCCTCAACTGCAGTGTCGATGCCATTAAGCGAGTTTCGAACAAGATGAAAGCATACGAAACACTAAAGAAAACGGGATTGAAGGTTCCAGAAACAGTTCTGCTTAACATCAATGAAAAAATCGGCACCATCAAACAAATAACAAAAGAGCTGGGTCATCCCCTTGTCGTTAAGCCCCTAGACGGCGTAGGCTGCGACGGCATAAGCATTATAGAAGATGAGGATGCCATAGCTGATGCAACCAAAAAGGTGGCACATGAATCGAGCAATAAACAGTGTATTGCCCAAACAATGATTAGGGGAAAAGCATCCAGCGTATGCGTTATGTCAACTGGAGATAAGGTCGTGGCTATTACATTGAACAGTCAGTTCGTTACTTTGGGGACACCTGACGAAGAGTCAGGGTACTTGGGGGGTGTTGTTCCCTTCGATCATGTTTTAGAGAAGGAGGCTTTGAGGGCTGCAGAGAAGGCTGTTGAAGCAGTTAGGGGATTGAGGGGTTACGTTGGCGTTGACATGATATTAACAGATGAGGAGCCTGTTGTGATGGAGATTAACCCACGGCTAACAACATCCTACATAGGCTTAAGGCGAGTAGCGAACTTCAATCCAGCAGAAACAATAATTGATGCAACAATCAATCAAAAGCTGCCAAAGAACGTGACGCATAGAGGTTTTAGCTTCTTCTCTAAAGTAGAGTTCCCTCCTCGTCCCCAAATTCTAGCCGAGACATACAAGTTAGAGAATGTTGTTTCGCCTCCATTTCCGATTGAAAACAAAACGGCTTATGCCCTCATTGCAGCAACCTCAACAAGCCCTGAAGGTGCCGAAGTAGCATTTCATTGTACAAAAGATTGCCTTCTAAAACTCTACAGTAGGGGTGATTGATGTGGTGAATGTTCTTGGTCTAGATATAGGAGGCGCCAACACCAAAGCCACATATATAAAAACCATTCACGGCGCAGTGAAGGAACAGAAAACCGCCCTAGAATATTTTCCCATATGGAAGGATGGAAAGGAGCAGCTTCCACAGGTTTTAGAAAAACTGAAAACAAAGCTTGCCAACTCGGTTGCACTGGATGCAGTCGGGGTCACGATAACTGCTGAATTGTCAGATGCTTACATGACCAAAAAAGAGGGAATCAACCACGTATTAGATTGTGTAACAGAAGTTTTCAGTGATGTGTCAACTTTTGTTCTTGACGTAGAAGCAGAATTGCTGACAACAAAAGATGCCCAAAGAGAACCGCTTAGAGTGGCTTCAGCTAACTGGGCTGCAACAGGCTGGATGGTCTCGCAGCTTATCAAAAACGGTGTTGCCGTTGATGTGGGAAGCACCACAACTAGCATTGTTCCAATAATTAACGGAAAAAATGCAGCCACAGGCAGAACCGACCTAGAAAAACTTCAGAACGGAGAACTTGTTTACTCGGGGTCTTTGCGAACAAACATTGCCGCAATCGTTGACACAATCCCAGTTAAGGATAAGATTACGCGGGTTTCCTCAGAGCTGTTCGCCCAATCAGGGGACGTGCATCTGCTTCTAAACAACATAAGACAGGAAGAATACACTGCTGAAACATGTGACGGACGAGGAAAAACAAGAAAGGAAGCTGCTGCCAGATTAGCACGGGTTGTCTGCGCTGATACTGACATGCTAAGTGAACAGAAAATCGTAGCCATGGCACAATACGTTTACGACAAGCAGATTGAGCAGATTGCTGATGGCTTGAAGCAGGTCCACCAAAGAATTGAGCAGTCTCTTCAAGAAGCAAAGGTGGTGGTTACGGGGCTTGGCAGAAACTTTTTGGCAAGAAAAGCCGCTGAGAAAGTGGGCTTCAAGCAAATCGTTGACATGAAGGAGCTGGTGGGTGCTGAAGCAGCGGTTGTGTCGCCCTCGTTTGGTGTGGCGCTTATGGTGGCAACTAGTTTGGAGGGAAAAACTGTAAAATGGAAGCAGTCCTGAAGGTCGGCGGAAGCTTAGCCGAAGACCCAACAAAGCTAAAGAGGCTTTGCCAAGAGCTAAGTGTTCTAGCAGAAGAATACAGAATCTTGATTGTTCCTGGTGGAGGCGAATTCGCGGACACAATAAGAAAACTTGACAAGGTTTATGGGCTCTCAAACACTGCTGCCCACAAGATGGCAATACTAGCCATGGACCAATACGGCTTTTTGCTGTCAGATATCACCCCAAACTCGATTGTTTCTTGCTCTCTAGAGGAGGCCAGTAACCCCGCAAAGGGAAAGCTGCCGATCTTTTTGCCTTCCCAGCTTATGTTTCGTGAAGACCTTCTGGAGCATTCGTGGGATGTAACCTCAGACACAATCACAGCATACATTGCTAACATGTTAGATGCAGAGAAACTGATTTTGGTCACGGACGTGGACGGAATCTTTTCCGAAGACCCCAAGAAAAGCTCAGACAAAAAACTGATTCAAGAATTATCTGCAGCAGAATTACAAAGCTGGAACAAAAGAACCAGCGTTGACAAAACCTTACCAAAAACTCTTCAACAATCAAATTTGGATTGTTACGTCGTTAATGGCAGATACCCTGAGAGAATTAGGCTGATTCTAGAAAACAAAAAAACAGTCTGCACACACATTACGGTTTAGCGGTTCTTCACAAGCTACTAATTGCTCTGGAAAAGTCAGCCACTTTTTCTTGTTCAAGTTTACCCGATACACGGTCTTTTTTGGCGCAAACAGCTCCCCTAACCCCAATGATGTCCGCACCAAAACTTTGTATGCGTGGGATGTCTGTTGCATCTAGAGAGCCTGCAAGGGCAGCCAGCAGATTATAGTCGTGAGCCTTGTCAACGAAGGATTTCAATTCTTTGTCTGCCAGAAAATTGAACAGGTTACTCTGTACATTCTTTATTTTGACGTCCACCAGCACGCCATCAGATCCTGCTTTATGTGCGACAATTGGGAGGTCTAGAGGATTCACGCAGCCAACAGTTCTGAAGTCTGCGTAGCCAGAAGCAATTGTCTTCAAACCACTGTCGTAATCTTTTACTGCTCGGACAACTTCAGTCATCAGCGTCGTTGCTTCTTCAACAGTTTTGACGCCGTAAAGGCCAACTTTCACGTAGTCCACTCCAGAAACGGCGGCGCCCAAAGCTGCAAGAGAAGCGGTTCCAGGTAGATTAGGTAAGTCGCCGATTGTTGCGCTTAGTTCAAGATTTTTTGGAGTAACTTCTTTGACTTCTTTGATTACTCGGGGAAAGTTGGCACCTAAGGAGCCTTCTTTTGGGTTTTTGACATCGATGATGTCTGCTCCTCCGTTGATGCTGTCAAGGGCTTCTGTTTTGTTTACGACACTGACTAAAAGCTTCAAGATTTCACCCGTTCAAGCTTCATCTCACACCATTAACTCTTATATGTTTCGAGTTTCACAGCCCCGGAGATTAACTAAGCATTATTTGAAAGAAACATAGGAATTACGAGCTGGGTTAAGCTAGCAATGTCATCGAACAGTTAGTTAAGCAGATTGTTCGATTTTTCTGGTTTTTGCAACATCACCAAGTCTTGGTGATTGTTTAGTCCCCGTTCACTTATTAGCAAGATTTTGAAGAACTTGCTCCATTTATCCAAGATGTATTCTCGCATATGGAAGGTATCTTGGTAAAATTCAGGTAGACCATCCAATTTGAAAGGACCTTGCGATGAACGCTTAAACAATATTCCGTTTCTTTTAAGCTCACCTAATTCGTCAGAAGACAGATAGAGATGCTGTACATAATCTCCATTAGTTGACAAAAACACTGTACCCCCAGGTTTTGTTATTCGATGCAGTTCTTTCAAATAAAAAAACTGATGATCTTCATTAAGATGAGTTAAAACTGATATCCCACTCACCAAATCAAATTTTTCATCAGGATAAGGTAAGGGAGCTAAAGGTTTAGTTACTTGAAAGCAGGCAAAAGGTAACGCTTGTTGACTGTAGGAAATCGCTTCTTCATCTATGTCGCATCCGTAGAAATGGGTTGGTCCTGAATAATCCTTAAACCAACGAAGAACTCTAGCGCAACCACAACCAAAATCGAGAACGTCTTCAAAAGTGGAAATGTCCTGATGATTCAGCTTCAGAGCTTTTTTTAGGGTTTGAGCAGTTTCTCTTCCTATAGTCAAAAAACTTTGGGCATCCGCTGCTCCATGAACTCTATGCCTGAGCTTTGGAGGAGGTAAAGGGATATCCTCTGTCACTCTCCGCCACCTCCAATCATTAAACAAGGATTCTCTTAAGAATGAAGCTTGAAACAAAACATACTTCAGTTGTTGCCGCATTGGAGCAGGTAAGGACTTCGATGATTGTCTCAAAATATTAACGAATATTGTCAATGCCTCCACTCAATGAGACGTCTCGTGTAGTTTTTTTGAATATAAATGCGATGGTGCGTCTCAACAGGGTACGACATGAAGACTCGATGGGTAATTGATTGAATTAGTAGTATTGCTTACAGGATTTGTCAGTGTTGACAATGTTATTCAGTAATTCAGCACCAAATCATGAAGCTTTTCCAAGGGTTCAAGGAGAAAAAATAAGTCACTGCTAAGCAACCATAATGTACAACAATGGAGACACGAAGTTGAGACCCGAGCACAACTGCACTCCAGAGGTTGCCACCCTTGGCGGTGGATGTTTCTGGTGTATAGAGGCCGCATTCCAAGAGATAAGAGGCGTCATCAACGTTGAATCTGGCTATGCGGGTGGAACAACAGCTTCGCCAACTTATGAACAGGTTTGTTCAGGAACCACAGGACATGCAGAAGTTGTTCAAGTCACATTTGACCCTAACACAGTATCCTTCAGGGAGATTCTAGAAATCTTCTTCACTGCCCACGACCCAACAACACTGAACAGACAAAGAGCCGACGTGGGCACCCAATATCGATCAGTTATATTCTATCACAATGAAAAGCAGAAAGAAATCGCTGAACAGGTCATTGAAGAACTTGACACCACAAAAGTCTGGGATGATCCCATAGTAACAAAGGTTGAACCGCTAAAGAAATTCTACAAAGCAGAAGACTACCACACGAAATATTTTGATCGACACCCCGGAGCACCATACTGCAAAATAGTTATCGCCCCAAAAATCGCTAAACTACGGAAAAAGTATCGCGAAAAACTAAAGAAACCATAACTTGAGTTAGTCGAA
>PIXS01000322.1 GCA_003096255.1 Candidatus Bathyarchaeum sp.
CTTCTTTGATTTGATTTTTTATGACACCAAAAAATCTTTATAACGGTGTTATAGAACCGTATATGAAGGCTAAACGGTGAAACAAATGATTGTAGATAACATCCTTGACTTTATTGGAAACACGCCGCTGGTGCGAATAAACCATCTGAACCCAAACCCTAAGCTCGAACTGTTTCTGAAACTTGAAAAATTCAATCCAGGCGGCTCAGTTAAAGACCGAGTAACGAAATACATGATTGAAGATGCCGAAAGGAACGGAAAACTAAGGAAGGGGATGACCGTCCTTGAACCGACCAGCGGAAACACTGGAATCGGACTTGCTTTAGTTTGCCGCGTGAAAGGATATGAACTAGACCTCATAATGCCCGATACCATGACAAGAGAGAGACGCCAAATACTCCTAGCATTAGGCGCCAAAGTTATACTCAGCGAAGGATTAAAGGGAATGGACGGAGCACAAGACCTAGCCCAAGAGATTGCTAGCAAAAACCCAGAAAAATACTTCATACCTAATCAGTTTGCAAATCCAGCCAACGCTTTAGCCCACTACGAAACTACAGCCGAAGAAATTTGGAGAGATACAAAAGGCAAAATCACACATTTTGTTGCAGGCATCGGCACAAGTGGCACATTAATGGGTGTATCATGCAAACTGAAAGAATTCAACCCTGATATTCAGATAATTGGTGTACAACCTGAAGCTGGCACATCAATTCCTGGACTAAAGAATCTAAAGACACAGTATGTTCCAGAAATATGGAAAAGTGAAATGGTAGACGAAGTCTATACTGCTTCTCCAAAGGATGCTGAAGAAGCGGCAAGAGTTTTGGCTCTCCAAGAAGGATTATTTGTTGGACCAAGTTCCGGTGCAATTTTTCACATCGCCAGAAAAAAGGCAAAGGAAATCAGTGGAGGAGTGATGGTGGCAATTGCTCCTGATGGAGGAGAAAAATATCTAAGCACATCGCTATGTGACCCTGTCTTGTGTATAGAAGCTGTTAGAAAATTTGGAATCCAGTGCTCCTACAAAGACGGAAAACCCGTGACAAAAGCTACTGCTTCAGCCCCCAAAGAGGTCTCACCCTAAAACCTGACAATTACCCTTTTATTCGCTTCTTTTTGTTTTCATCAGTTTAGTTTCTGTTTTATTTCGTCTAACTCGTCAAAAATTTTTTGATAGTAAGGGTTCCTGTCCGCTTGGATGGTTATGTCCGTTTGAAGTTGCCTAGTGTTGTGCAGATGACCGATATAGACAGCCAATGGAACGTAGATTATTGCACCAAAAAAAGTGAAATCCAGAAGACTGGGAAACACCGTCTGTAATAATGGAATCTCTTTTACAAGAAAAGTGTAGGTAATCAACAGAAAATTTGTGAAACTCAAAAAGAGACTGAAATATGTGCCATGCCCCATTCTGAAGTCGAACCAGCGTCTACAGAACCAATCCCAATTCTTCAAGTTATAACAGCTCCAACATTTCTAGCTATTTGTCTGCCTTGATGGCAGCTCTCTAAAGAAACCTGTATGTCCCTATTGCCAAACACACCCCTTCGATCAACCCAGAAAATTCTATGCTTTTCGGCTGTCAAGGTAGCCAACAAACCAGTATAATTTGATTAGGGGATGAACGAAGGTTATCCGTGGGTTTCTCATCTTGCAAGCAACAAAAGCTGCAGCTAGGGGTGATAGCAAAAGTCTTTCTAAAGCATGTTTGAATGTGACAAAGCCGCCCATCCTGTCCTCAGTGTCTAAACCCTGAGAAAGAATTTTGTGTCTTGTCTCTGCCGAGGCAACAGCATACCAACGTTGATGGTTAAGTTCTTGTTTCAGTCCTTTTCTGATGTGTTGACTGACACAAGATGGATCAACTCGCCACTCAAAACCATGAGCTTTCAATATGTAAGTTAGTAATGTGTCAACACCACTACTGGTGCTGAGATACGGAAAACCACCAACCTTTCTCATAACATCCGTTCGATAAAGTGTGTTATCCAAAGTCTTACCCAAGGTGAAAACGCTCGCTTTGCGGTTTGAAAGGTATGGAGCCAATTTCTCCTCCATCAAATACTTTCTGTAAACATATTTTTCTAGATCACGGATAGTATCAGGTTTAGTTGAAAAACGAACCCCCGAAGCAACGGCAACACTGGAATCATCCAACAGTTCAGGTATTCTATGCCACCAATCTTCTGTTAGAAACAAATCTTGCTCAAAACTCATGAAAAATGGGGACTCAACTTTACTTAGTCCGTAGTTAGCTCCAGAGCTGATGCCCGAACTTGGGTTACGGTAGACATCCCATCCGAAATCTTTCAGAATCTTTACTGTATCGTCGCTGCTGCCGTCATCAACAGCTATTTTGCGGTGGACAAACTCGCTTGGAAGAACAGACTCTAAATTTAGTAATGTTGCAGGTAACACCCAAGCGCCATCTTTAACCCATGAAATTATGTCAAATTTGTTGACGGTCATGCTTCATTCGGTCCTCCAAAAGAATTGTAGAAGCAAACCGAAGTTGCATTCAATTCACGTGAATAGAGAACATCGTGACTCAAATTCTTGGTAGAGTTTTTGTTGAACACGCGTTACCACCCTTTTCTAGCCATCCCTCGTTTGTTGTTTTTGTTTTGAAGTGCGTAACAAAACTAACAGACACGCTGCTTTGCCTTCAAGTTCCTAAAAAACTGCAGTTCTGAAGGATAACAAACCAAAAACTATCTACATCAAGCCTTCCCAGAACAACTTAAATATGACTTTGTTTGATTGGGACTGAAGGATTAGATTTCATTAGAACGCTAGTTCTGTGTGATAGTTGGAGGTGCAAGTAACATGTCTGATAGAGAACCTCGCGAAATGCATAGCGCAACCTGCTCTGATTGCGGTAACGAATGCCAAGTTCCGTTCAAACCTGATCCCAGCAGGCCAGTATATTGCCGAGATTGTTGGTCAAAAAGAAGACGAGCAAATAGTTTCCGTTACTAGGCGCCTACGTGAACGTATACTTGTAATCTTTTTTCTATTCCATATTTTTTTAGACAGTAGCAGATGCAGTCATCAGCTTTTTCCAAGTTAATGTGCTAGAAATTCAGGTTTCCGAAGGATTGGCTACTTCATGGATAAATGTTATTAGATGATGAAAGATAACGTTCTTTTGCGGTTCTGAATTCCCACTCGGAGAGTAGTGTTTCAGGGCGCTAGATATATTAGCGTGTTGTAGGGCATAATCGTTCGATTAAAAAAAGAAGATGAGGAAGATGGAGCAGAAAATTTCTGGTGTAGAATATATCGAGTTAATCAGTGAAAACCTTCTGAAAATGACGAAAAAGAATTTGCTTCCATTGTACGAAGACTTGAGAGCTGCAGATTGTATTGTCTGTGGCGGTTCAGGACGGTCTCTTCATTCATTGAACATTGCAATGAGCCAAATAGCCATGATGAAAGACCCTAAAGTTGTCATCACCAGAGAGGATGTGGGTTTTCCTGGAAGAGGAATGCATGACGCGGCTTCACAACTAGAAAAGCGTCACAAAAAAATTGTTCTACTTATCAATTCGGGAAGCGGCGAATCCGACGACCCTATTCACCTTGCTGAAGAGCTGGAAAAATATTTGAAAGAAACGGGCAGCACCAAGTTCACGATGGGACTGATAACATCCAACGCCAAGTCCTCGCTCGCAAAGATTGCTCAGAGACACGGACATGTGATTAAGGTTGCGGGCAGAAACAAACAGCAGCTTCCATCATCTGATGCTTACAGCGAAACAGGGATAATGGGAGACCTCTTTGAGCTTGGAAGCCTGTTTTTGCTACAGATGATGACTGAAGCAATTGCCGAAGACAGCTCCGTGGATAGAGTTCTTGAACTTATCGCGGAGGAAGCACCAATTTTAAGAAAAGTTACCGAAGATGCAATCCATTCTGACGCCATCCAAGCAGCTTTAGACATTCTTGAAAGACGCAGTGACGTGTTCCTAGGAGGCAGAGGAACTGCCGAGGAGGTGGCTAAGATGACTGCAGTGCGTCTGTTTCACATCAAAAAGTCTCTTGGTGACGACGTTTACATTGCCCGAGGAGTCAATACGCCTCATCCTAGGGCTGGAGACCTTGAGATTCTTATATCCTACTCGGCAAGAACCAAGCCTGTTGTTGGCTGGTGTAATAGGTTTAGAGGTTTGGGTGGAACGGTTCTCTCGATTATTGGGCGCGAAGGGACAGCTCTTGACTTGAATTCTGATTTGAAAATTCCTATTGAAGAAGCAGTTGAACCTGGGAAGCCAAGAAGATTCTACATGAGAGCAGCCTATGTGCTGAGTTGCCTACCAATTCTGTTGACGGCAAGACTGAGGGAAAAAGGGCTTCTTCTGCCAGAATACATACTCAAGTGGTACCACTCTGTAATTGAGTGAACCCAACTAATTCATGGCAGAAAAGAATGCTCCAATTAATGGCGGTTAGAGCTTCTTTAGCACACTTCCCTTATGTGCAGACTGGACAAGCTGGGAATAACGCACCAAATAGCCCGTTTTAACGTTTGGTTCCCTTGCAGTCCAAGACTTTGCCCGCTTATCCAATTCTTCAGCGCTCAGTTTAACTGCCAATTTCCTTTTCGGAACATCAATCTCTATTATGTCCCCGTCTTCAAGTAAGCCTATGGGTCCACCGACAGCAGCCTCAGGCGCCACATGTCCAATGCATGGTCCCCTGGTTGCTCCCGAAAACCTTCCATCAGTAATCAATGCAACAGATTCACTCAGTCCCATTCCCGCAATGGTGGCTGTTGGCGAAAGCATCTCCCGCATTCCAGGTCCACCTTTTGGTCCTTCGTAGCGGACAACTACCACGTCGCCTTTCTGAATTTCTTTGTTCATTATGGCTTTCATGGCATCTTCTTCTGAGTCGAAGATTTTGGCCGGACCTTGATGAACCATCATGTTGGCTGATATGCCCGCAGCCTTCACCACAGAGCCGTCAGGCGCCAAATTTCCTTTCAAAACGGCTATGCCGCCCTCTTTATGAACAGGATTGTCCAGTGGGCGAATGATTTCAGGGTTCAGAACAACAGCGGATGCAATGTTTTCTTTGACCGTTTTTCCTGTTACTGTGGCAGCGTTCATATGAAGTGTCGTTTCCAGCTGCTTCATGACTGCTGGTATTCCTCCTGCTTCATCTAACTCTTTCATGTCGTAGGGTCCACTGGGAATCATGCTGCAGATGTGGGAAACTCGTTTACTCAAATTGTCAAAGGTAGACAGAGGCAAATCAACTTCTGCCTCGTTTGCGATAGCAGTAACATGCAGCACAGTGTTGGTTGAACCACCAAGAGCCATATCCACCATAATAGCATTCTCAAAAGAGTCAGGAGACAAAATGTCCCGCGGCTTCAAATCCTCCTTTACCAATCCGACAACTCTTTCTCCTGTTGCCTTGGCAATCCTCAAACGTTCGGCACTAACGGCAGGAGGAGTAGCACATCCAGGCAACGACATTCCTAACGCCTCTGTTACACATGCCATAGTGTTCGCAGTGAACATTCCATTGCAAGACCCGCAGCCTGGACAAGCAACATCTTCAAGACACTTCAGTTCTTCTTCAGTCATTTTGCCTGCCGCAACTTTTCCTATAGCTTCAAACATGGAATCGGTTCCAACTTTCTTTCCCTTATATGAGCCTGAAAGCATTGGACCACCAGTCACCATTATGGCTGGGATGTTGAGTCTAGCTGCAGCCATCAGCATGCCGGGAGTTATCTTGTCGCAGGTTGTTATCAAAACAATTCCGTCGAATCTGTGAGCTTGAACCATAACCTCAACAGAGTCGGCAATGAGTTCTCGAGAAGGCAAAGAGTATCGCATACCGTTGTGACCCATGGCTATGCCGTCGCAGATGCCTATGGTGTTGAATTCAAAGGGAACGCCTCCTGCGCTGACTATGCCAGCTTTCACTGCATCGGCTACCTGATTTAGGTGAGCGTGTCCAGGAATGATGTTTGTGTAACTGTTTACTACGCCAATGAATGGCTTTTTTAGGTCGGTGTCTGTGACTCCAAGAGCCTTTAACAGGGCACGGTGAGGAGCCCTCTCAACTCCAACTTTTACTGCATCGCTTCTCAATTTCTATCCCTCTAAGAGTGTTCAAATAGATAGATGGCAGCTTTTTCTGTTAAGTGTTTTGACCCGCTGACAACTGACTTACTAAAGAGTGTTTTATCTTAATATCTTGAGAAGTGTGGCTCAAATTAAGGATGAAAGGTTCAGTTGTAAGTATATTTCAAGTCAGGAAAAAACAGAAATAGCGAAAAATGCATATAATATCAATAGTGATTGTTTGCCAAGTGTTACAGTTTCTGATGCGTTGCATCAGGAAATAAAACAGGCAGTAAAAAAAGGCGCTTGCTGCAGCGTTGATCACTACGTTGAGAGAACACTAAAAGCCTCTCTCAAAAAGAAATAACTTGTTGAGCATCTTATGTCACTTCTTCCTTCTACCAATAATCTAGAGGACGCAATTACGTATCAGCCAAAATAATCAAACCCTTGAAGTTAAACTTGGAACCTTTTAAAGAAAAAACTAGAATATCTTTTGTTGTGTGTGAGTTTGCTTTCTGAAAAAATTCGGGAAATCAAGTATGACCGGACAAATGGGGCTAGTCAGATTGCCCGAAACGCTTTAGACGTCCTTAGATTTTTTGTCCAGACCAGCAAAAATGAGGCCTGCCGAGGTTTTAAGGCTGATTTCATTGAAGTGGGCAGAAAACTTTTCGAGGCAAGAGCTAACATGGCTCCTGTCCAGAATTTGGTGGCACAAATCGTTTACGAAGTGGGCGCATTGGAGGAACATGATTTAGTTTCTGTTCGAAAATTTGCAGCCTCTAGGATAGACAAATTATGTAAGGAATCAGAAGTTGCTGTCAAAAAATGTGCAGAGTGGGCAGCCACCGTAATTGGCGATTTTGATTTTCTGGCAAGTTGCAGTGACAGTTCGACAGTTTGCGAAACCTTTAGAGTAGCGAAACAGGCGGGAAAAAGCTTCAAAGTTTATGTTGCTGAGTCAAGAAGTGGCGATGGC
>PIXS01000323.1 GCA_003096255.1 Candidatus Bathyarchaeum sp.
AAAACTACACTTGAAGCCGCAGATACACCTTACATGGATTCGCTTGCAAAATCTGGCAAAACAGGTTTAATGTACACTGTTGGTAAGGGTATGGCGCCTGAAAGTGACGTGGCTGTTGTTTCTATACTTGGTTACAACCCCTTCAAGTATCATGTTAGCCGAGGCGCGCTTGAATCAATTGGCGCAGGGATGTATATGGAAAACGGCGATTTGGCGGTTAGATGCAACTTTGGAACTTTGGCAGCTGACAACTCCACAATTATAGACCGTCGTGCGGGACGGGATATGACTCAGCAAGAAGCCGACGAGTTAGCCCAAGCCCTTAATGAACAGTTAACTTTGGAGTCTTATCCTGCAACTGCTCAACTGAAAAGCACGGCAACTTACCGCGCCGCATTGGTAATAAAAAGTGAGAACACAAAACTGTCTGGAAACATCGACAACACTGACCCTGCATACAAACGAATCGACGGCATTGGTGTTGCGGATTTGGATGCTGAAATGGTTTTGAAAACTTGCACTCCATTTGACAAAACTAAAGAAGCCGCAATTTCGGCTCAGCTGGTAAACGAGTACACTCAAAAAAGTATGAAAATCTTGGATAACCACCCAGTAAACCTGAAACGCGCCAAAGAAGGAAAACTCAAAGCAAACGTTTTGCTGTGTAGGGATGCTGGAAGTTCTGTGCCGCAGTTTCCGTTTCTTTGTGAACAGCATAACCTTGGGTTTATTTGCCTAGCAGATATGAACGTCGAACGCGGAATCTCTCGACTTGCAGGTATGAGTTTGGTTGACTTGCCGTTGCCTTCCAAAGACCTAGAATACGACTGCAAACTGCGAGTCAAAAAACTCTTAGAGGCACTCCCAGACTACGACGCCTTTTACGTGCACATTAAAGGACCAGACGAACCTGGACACGACGGCAACTGTGTGCTTAAATCTGAACTAATTTCTATTGTTGACAAACACTTCGTAGGAAACATGATGCAACAAATAAACATGGACGAAACAATAATTTGCATAACCGCTGACCATTCAACACCCTGCAGCCTTAAAGCCCACAGCGACGACCCTGTGCCTATTCTGATTTCTGGAAACAAACTCCAGCCCGACAATGTTCAAAGCTTTTCCGAAAAAGCATGTAGAAATGGTGAACTCGGAGTTTTAGATAACGGAACTGAACTAATGCCTCTGCTCGTGAAATATGTTAAGGCATAGAAGACCTTGTCTTTTATGTTAAACTTGCAAAATTTGTTTGTTGCAAGTACCCATTTTTTCATCATTATTTTCAGTAATTTTGTTTTGAATATTAATTCCGCAGGGATTTTCCGAAGTCTTAAATATGACCTGCGAAACTATTCTTTCTCAACTTTAGCAGAACGGAGAGTTTTGCCAAGGCTTTAAGAGGATGTGAATGAGGGAAAAACCTTCAAAAACCCTCACCCCTATTAACAACCGTATAGGATTTCTCTCAAAGCCTTTTTGGCACTCATTTTTTATTCGCGCCGATTTTTTGATATTTTTTTTTAAAAAAAAGAAAATGGGGGGTTTGGCGCTTATTTGCGCCTTTTCATTACCATGTAGACAACAACTAGAACTACGACAATGACGATTACTGCAATGATGGCGTAGATGTATTCCATTGGAATACCGCCAGCAGCAGTTTCTACGCCAGCTTTGACTTCAGCGGTGTCACTAGAGTCGACCATTCCAGCAGCATCACTCACTTCACAGTAGTAACCATAGGTACCTTCGCTATCAGGTGAAACAACTAATGTTGCTGCAGTTTCGCCAGAAATGGCTACTGCACTTCCACTGATATACGTGTACCACTGGTATGTGAAAGGAGCTGTTCCGCCACTGGTTGAAGCAGTCAACACTACAGTTTCGCCGACCATTATGTTCGACGCAGTTGGGCTAACAGTTGCAATTACTGCAGGTGCAGGACCAGTTTCCTCTGAAACAGAAATTGTTACAGTGTCACTGAATGCATAGCTGTATGCATGTCCTGGTAAGTCTTCACCATTATACCACGCAATAACCAACCATTCACCAGTTGCATCAGGTGTGTATGATGCAGTAGCAAATCCGTTTTCGTCAGTTGTAGCACTTGAATCATGTTCAACGCCAGATGGGTCAGTGAAAGTAATCAACACAGATGCGCCAGGTAGTCCAGGAGTTGGTGCTGCGCGTCCGATTTCTTCATAGACGTTAACGTCTGGGGTCTTTGTTAGCTGTGCTGAAACAGTTACAGAGCCTCCAAGGCTAACTGAAGTTGTGTCAACTAAGCAGCTTGCAGCCATTTCTTCGGTGTTGCGGTCTTCGAAACAGTACATCTTGTTGTCGTATGAGCCTACGTAGAGTTTTCCGTCCCAAACTGCTGGCGATCCAACGATGTTACCCCTTGCTGTGAACCAGCTCAGAGCCAATCCAGTGGTTGCGTCGACTACTGTTATACCTGCACTGTCGGAACCGTAGTAGATTACTGCACTTCTGCCGATTCCTGAGAAGACTGGTGTAGACCAAACTTCCCATCCACCCCAGTTAGACCAGATGTTTTCACCTGTATCTGCTCGTGCTAGAGCAAGGGTTGGTCCGGCTTGGGTACAAATCTTGCCAGTGCTAGCGCCTACGTCGGAGCCATTTGTATACAGTGGGTTAAATGCGTAGTCGGGTATGTATGTTGCTGAACCGTGTGATGTTTCACCTGCTACGTTTGGTTGGTATCCGTTAGAGATTTCTTCACCAGTGTTTACGTCCCAGCATCGGATACGGTTGTTTGTACCTCCGATCCATAGTCTGTCTCCAACTACTGTAGGTGTGTATGATCTTACACCCCAGTAGCCTGACCAGAAGCTGTCACCTGATCTGTCAGTTGGGAATGTTAGTACCACGTTTCCGCTCATGTCGATTTTGTTGATGTTGCCACCCCAATCCATCACGTAGATGTATCCATCGGCAATTGCCGCTGAACCTGGGATTGGGTTTCCTGAGTCTAGGTCTACTGACCATTGGACATTTCCGTTAAGGTCTAAGCAATAGAATAATCCGTTGTGCATTGAGCCAACGTATACTCTGCTGCCATAGACTATTGGAGATGAGGCAATGTTGTGCTGTCCAAGTGATACTTGTACTGCTCTGTATGTTCCCATAGGAATGCTCTTAAGTTCTGCACCTGTGTCGGCGTTTAGGATGTAGAAGTTACCATCGTCCGCACCAATGTAGACTTTTCCTGCTTCAACCG
>PIXS01000324.1 GCA_003096255.1 Candidatus Bathyarchaeum sp.
ACTCCGATACAGCAGCTTGTGCAGTCTGTACAAGAGCATAAACCTGCCACTTGGGGATCATTCTATTATGACTTAGGGGTAGGAATCCTCTTTGTGCCTGTTGGTTTGTATTTTGCTGTCCAGAATCCAACACACCGCAACGTTTTCCTTGTGGTCTTTGGTCTAACATCCATCTACTTTGCAAGTTCCCTTGTTAGGCTGAATTTGCTTCTGGCTCCAGCATTGAGCATCATATGGGCATTAGCTTTGGTCCAATTGATTAAACCCTTTGTCACCATTCTGCGGGAAGGACCTGCAGTTCCTAGACGTAAAATGCGTTTCAGACCTCGGGTGGGCAAAGAATTCAGCGCAGGCTTCATCGTTCTTATGTTCATCCTGTTGACAGCCACCTTTGTATTGCCAAGTTCAGGCGCACTACAGCCTAGAGTCATACAAAGGGCATGGTCTCCTACAACTATTGCTGGTTCAAGTTTGCCCGTGAGGACCAATGTTCCTGACTGGCTAGACACTCTCAACTGGATGAGGGTTAACCTACCTGACGATGCGGTGGTGCTCAGCTGGTGGGACTACGGCTACTGGATTACGACTATTGCCAACAAAACGACTCTTGCGGACAACGGTACAGTGAATAGTACGCAGATCAGCTTGATTGGAAAGTTTTTCATGTCCAACGAAACCAGTGCAATGGAAATAGTAGATGATTTCAATAGTCGTGGAGAAAAGAAAATAACGCATGTCCTTATTTTCATAACATTTGCAACTAAAGACGGCGAAACAATATATGACGCAGGATACGGCGACGAAGGCAAATGGAGATGGATGGCAAAGATTCCTGGATTAGACGATATGGCACTCGGAAACTATACACTGGGATATGATGCGGTAGACTCAGACGAAAACGGTCAAATAAGCACTGATGAGCAGATTCCGAACGAGTTGGGAAACAGTACAGTGATGTACAAAATGATGCACTATGCAATCGACACACTCACCACTGGAACTTCAGACATAGTAATGGAAAACTTTGAGGCAGCGTACTTCTCGAAGCAGGCAGGATGGGAAAACCTACAGCCGATTGACAGAGGAGACGATTACTTCATACCAGTAGTATGCGTATACGAAGTTCTCTATGATTAGCTTCGGGTAGAACTTAGGAAATGTAGGTGATTCTTTCTTCTTCTACCCTACGCATCTTTTGCATGTACTTAAGTCGCCGCTTCTCAATGTCCTGCATTCTACCCAGTATCTCTTTAGACTTCTCTATCTCCTCATCCAATCCCTTCAAGTCAACATCGACATTGAGGATTCCCCGCAGAATCTCAAGGACAGACTTCGCCGTCTTCGGGTCAGGGAAATAGCCGCGAGTCTCCCCCAAAAGACAAAGGGCATCTATCTTTCTGAACTTTGCTAAACCTAGAAGCAAACCTGCTGTGCCAACAATAGGTGTTCCTGCTTCGCTAGCTATTGCTTTAGCTTTCAAAGCCTTCTCAAAGAGGGCAGGATTCGTGGACACAGCAACCACATTAGGCGTCTCTTCAACCTCATTTCTGTATCCGCCAAGAGTAATGATTGTCTTTACCTGTTTCTTTTCAGCGAAATCAAGCATACTGTTGGCTACCTCAAACTGTCCCTCAATGGTTTGGGCTTGACTATCTCCGGTTAATAGAATGAAGTCATTTTCTCCAGTCTCGTTTTTCCAGTAATAAAATTCTCCTCGGAGAAGCCTAGCGCTTCCCTGCTTGTTGACAAGAACATGATAAGGAAAATGAGGAGAATACAAAGTTGCCATTTTCTGTGCCTTCAACTGCTTCACAAGGTAACTGGCGGCAATGCTCCCCACCATGCCTAATCCAGGAAAACCTTCAATCAGAATCGGATTCTTCAACTCAACATTAACTAGTTCCGTGATGACTGTTGACTTCATTTTTGTTAACCTCTCATTGCCCGCCTATATTTTGCATACTTGTCTTCAGGCGAAAACTTAGCTGGATGCGGAACATGCAGGTCGCCTCCGCAGATGGGACAGCGGTCATGCTTTAACGTATATTCTCCGCATTTTACACATTTTCTAAGCAGCCAAACCATAACTCCACCATCTTCAACCATTCGCCCATACTAACTACGGACTTTTATCACTATTTGTGTGAACACACCTATTTACGTTTCCAACAAGCGTGTATACGCCCTAACACCTTTTTCTTGGTTGAAAGGAGCCCTTATCAAAGTTTCCCACTCGCCGCGCCCAATTATATTAGGAAACTAATAGCAGAAGATTGTTGAAAACAGTATTTTTTCTTGAATTCTGCTGAACTGAACCGAAAAAGGATTGTTGTGAAGAGAGCTTATTTTTCTCTTCTGAAGGAGCCTGTTCCGCCACTCTTTTCGATGGCTTGCAGTGCCGACTGGGTTGCTGTCTCCAAGATGCTCTCGGCGCTCTTGTAGTCCTCAGCCGCAACCACAATGCGATATTTTGGGGGCGAAACCAAATAAACGGCCATATCTGCACCTTCGGCTTCTCCAACTTCTTTGGCGTGCTTCAGCGTCTCCTTGATCAGCAGCACACCATCTGGTTTTGGGTTCTGAAGCTTCAAGATTCCCTTCACATTCACCAAGGAAATCTGAATCTTTTCTTTCGCAATCGCCTCTAACGTAACCGCAAGCTCTTCGTCGATTCCCAGCTCCAACAGAACATCTACACCATCTTTCGCAGCCTTCTCCAGCCCATCATGAAGCTCACCAAAAGCATTCTCAATCAGCGCTCCCGCCCGCTCGTAAGCTTCCTCAAAGGAAATGTTCAATTTTTCAGCCGCAGTCCGCAGCAAACTCTCCGCTTTTCTGTCCTTCTTCCAGAGCAGAAGCTTCTCCTTTTTCTCTCGCTTCGTAACCCTTCGGCGTGAAAGGTCAACTTGACCCTTGTTTGCTTGAACTCGCAGAACCTTTAGAACAACCTTCTGACCTTCACGGACATAATCGCGGATATTTCTTACCCAACGAGAAGCAACCTCAGAAACATGCAGGAGACCCTCCTTGTCGTACTCATCCAATCTAACGTACGCACCATAGGATGTTATCTTCACTACAGTAGCGATAACCAAATCGCCTACTTCAGGCCACTCAGGTCTCCTCAAACTCATAGTAATCTATCCTCCACCGAACCTAATCTAGGACGGCAGTAACTTCGCCCTTTACGTTTGTCTTTCCGCCAGAAGGCTCTGCTAAGATTGCCCCGCACACATTACAATGGACAACAGTCGTAGCGTGACTGAATACAAACTGCTCGTTTCCACAGTCAGGACACTTTATCCGATAGAACCTGCTCTTAGGTTTAGGTATGACTTTATCCCATTCACTCAACTTTTCTTCACCCCATTTACTTTATAATCAATTTCTTAAGACGAATTCCTTTCTTGTGCCGCATAAAACCGCAGCTCTTACACTTAAGCCTCAGCGTCTGCTTCTTAGTCGTTTTCGCAAACTTTCTCTGCCGAGGGAACTTCTGTCCACCATAGCCCTTCTTTTCTCGCAGCTCATGAGCTCTCTCACCCTTAGCTAAGGCCCTTCTCTTCCCTGCCTTATACAAAGAAACAGTGTGAACTTGATGAGACTGGCACTTGGGGCAGTATGTGTTGATTTCTTTTGGTGCATTCATTGCCATCACAGACTAGTTAGGTATAAAACAGCCCCCTTAATTACTATTTATACGTTTCTTCTACAATTTAGCAGTCTTTTCATTTGACCTTTCTGAACATTTGTTGCCTTCAATTACGCAGACAAATTCAAAGCCTTGTTCAATGAGTTTTTTTGCATCTTTGGCACTTGCTGCAATTTCACAGATGTAGCCATCAGGCTTCAAGTCGCTATAGATTTCTTCGTACAAATCAACGTATCTCTGAGTTGTCATCATACTCTTGTGCCCTAATACTCTCTTCACATGTTGCATGGACTTGGTTTATTGATATTCTCGGAGCGCTTTGCAAGAGAACGCAAGAATTTTTTTATGCTGTTTGAAATTATTATTAGGTTAAATTATTCTTTTTAGAATATTCTTTTCAAGAATGTATATAACAGTGTTATATGTTGGTTGAGTTAACACACGAAGGTGATAAATAGTGTCCAAAAAAAGGTTTGATACATTAGCCCTACATGCGGGACAGGAAACTCCCGATAAATCTACTGGAGCACGAGTTGTGCCCATATACCAGACAACATCGTATGTTTTTGAAAACACGAAACATGCAGCGGACCTCTTTGCTCTAAAAGAGACAGGAAACATTTACACTCGAATAATGAACCCGACAACAAACGCCTTCGAAAAAAGGATTGCAGCCCTAGAAGGGGGGACAGGTGCCTTGGCAGTTGCCTCAGGTCAAGCAGCGGAGACAATTGCACTGCTTACAGTCACCCAACTTGGAGACGAAATAGTAGCAGCAAACAATCTCTATGGCGGAACCTATCAACTGCTTCATTACACCTTTGCGAAACTAGGACGAAAAGCCGTCTTTGTTGACTCCAAAAAACCACAAGAATTCAAAAAAGCAATCACCGACAAAACAAGAGTAATCTATGCAGAGACTATCGGCAACCCAAAACTAGATGTTCCAGACTTTGAAGCCATAACAGAAATTGCCCATGAAGCAGGTATTCCTTTTGTTGTGGACAACACTGTAGGAGTTGGAATAGCTCAACCAATCAAATATGGAGCAGACATCGAAATAGCTTCTGCAACAAAATACATAGGCGGTCATGGCACGTCTATTGGAGGAGTGATTATTGATTCAGGGAAATTTGATTGGGGAAACGGCAAATTCCCAGAATTCACTGACCCCGACCCCAGTTATCACGGAATAAAATACTGGGAAACATTCGGAAACGTAGCCTTTGTAACCAAAGCAAGAGTACAACTGCTACGGGATTTAGGACCAGCCTTGAGTCCATTTAATTCCTTTTTGTTCCTGCAAGGACTAGAAACATTGTCCCTACGAACGAAAAAACACTCCGAAAATGCTCTTGCTGTTGCTCAATTCCTGAAAAACCATCACCTTGTAGAGTGGGTAAACTATCCTGGACTCACAGAACACCCCAGCCACGACCTTGCAAAGAAATACTTGAAAGGCAACTATGGAGGAATCGTTGGCTTTGGAATAAAAGGCGGATTAGAAGCAGGTAAAAGATTCATTGAATCCGTTAAGCTGTTGTCACATCTTGCTAACATTGGGGATGCAAAAAGTTTAGTCATTCATCCCGCTTCAACAACCCATCAGCAGCTAACCAAACAAGAACGAGAAGCAACAGGAGTAACAGAAGACTACATACGCCTATCAATCGGCATCGAAGACATACAAGACATCAAAGAAGACATTGACCAAGCATTACGTGCTGCAGTAAAATCGTAAAACCATCTAGGATATGTCAGAAAAACGAGGCGAATTCCATTGAACGGGGACGTTGGAAGCACGGGTAACACAGAAATACAGTATTTCACTTTTGAGAATCCCGAAGGGCTTACTCTTGAATCTGGAAAAAAACTCGAACAGGTTACCATAGCTTACGAAACATACGGCAAAGTTAATCCACAAAAATCCAACGCAATTTTGGTTCTTCATGCATTTTCGGGAAGCGCCCATGCTGCAGGGTTTCATAAAAATGACAAACACCCCGGCTGGTGGGACAACATGATTGGTCCAGGAAAAGCCTTTGACACTGAAAAATACTTTGTTATTTGCTCTAACGTGATTGCTGGTTGTAATGGCTCAACTGGACCATCATCAGTTAACCCAAAAACTGGCAAACCTTACGCCACAGATTTTCCATTAGTGACAATAAAAGACATGGTAGACGCCCAATGGCGTTTAGTTGACCATCTCGGAGTTAAAAAACTCTATACTGTTGTTGGAGGTTCAATGGGCGGAATGCAAGTTTTGCAGTGGATGGTTTCTTACCCGGAAAAGATATTGTCTGCAATTCCAATCGCAACAACATTGAAACATTCTCCCCAACAAATAGCCTTCAATGAAGTTGGGCGTCAAGCAGTCATGGCAGACCCAAACTGGAAAGACGGAAAGTATTATGGTTCGTCGTATCCAAGCAGAGGTTTAGCCGTGGCCAGAATGGTGGGGCATATCACATACATGAGTGACGTTTCGATGGCCAAAAAGTTTGGTAGGCGCCTTAAAGATTCAGAAAAACAATTCAAGTTTGGTACAGACTTTGAAGTAGAGGGTTACCTGCAGTACAGAGGCGATAGCTTCGTGAAAAGGTTTGATGCAAATTCTTACCTGTATATTACGAAAGCAATGGATTATTTCAACTTAGTAAATGGCAAAAAACTATCCGAAATTTTTAGTGGTTTGAAAGCTAAAATTCTGGTGTTGGCCTTTAAATCTGATTGGTTGTATCCAGCATATCAGTCCAGAGAAATCGTGAAGGCATGTAAACTAGCAGGTGTGGACACAACATACTGTGAAATTAATTCAACTTACGGGCACGACGCGTTTTTGTTAGAAGTTAAAGAAGAAACTGATCTTATCACACATTTCCTTAGAACAGTAGGTAACGGGCACACCAGGGAGTTGAACCAAATAAATGAGGCCTAAACTAGAACATCAGGTTATCGTAGATTGGGTCAAACAAAACTCCACCGTGTTAGACCTTGGTTGTGGGGTAGGAGAATTAATGGTTTTACTCATAGAAGAAAAACAAGTGCAAGCCCAAGGCATAGAAATAGATCAGCAGTCAATCAGCGAGTGTGTAGCCAAGGGTCTAAGCGTTTTTCAACAAGATATTGACACAGGTTTAAGCGAATACGGGAACCAGGTCTTTGATTATGTGATATTAAGTCAAACGCTTCAACAGGTAAAAAAACCAGATTTTGTTCTAAAAGAGGCACTACGGGTTGGAAAACAAGTAATCGTTAGCTTCCCAAACTTTGTATATTTCCCAGCTAGATTCCAAATATTTTTTAAAGGAAAAGTGCCTGTAACAGCATCACTTCCTCACGAGTGGTACCAAACCCCAAACCTGCATTTTTTAAGCATAGACGACTTCAAAGAATACTGCAACAAAAGGAACATCATAATAAAAAACACAGCTTATCTGAGAAAAAACAAAATAGTAACAGTTTTTCCAAACTTTTTCGCAGAATTAGGAATTTTCGTTTTATCCTCTTGAACTACTATCTATCCCTTGCTCTTTAACTCTTAAAAAATGGGGGGTTGCGGGAGATGTCGCCACGAGGCTAATTAATTACTATTTATACATTTCTGGAAAGAATGCCACGCTGTTGGGATAAAAGTGACGATTCAAAAGAATGCGTATGTTGATGCCAACCCAGTTATAGTGACCCCAGAAGGCAAAATTGTTCTCGCCAAAAGAACACAAGGTATCGTGGGGGGAGGAAAATGGCACCTGCCTGGAGGAAGAGTACAATACAAAGAAACTCTGGAAGCCGCCCTCAAGAGGATAACCTACACAAAAACTAACCTGAAAATCAAACTATTCTATCCAACACTAAAAGAAAGCCTTGTTGGAATCTATGACAACCCAGAAAGGGACCCAAGAGAACACGTCATAAGCATCGCATTCTTGTGCAAGATCACAGAAGGAGAAACAAAACCAGGAGCCAAAGTTGAGGCAGTCAACAGCTTCTCTGAAACAGAAACAAAAAAGATTGAGATCGCCTTTGACCATGAAAAAACAGTCAAAGACGCCTTTACTATGTTAAAGGGTAGCAGCTCTGCTACGAAATTTAGGTCGTGAAATGCACATACAGATTGATGGACTTCAAGATATTTAGATGTCGTCTGCCAGATATTTCAAATCGAAATCTCTTAACTTGTATCCTGCTCCTATGCTAACCAGAAACGATTCGAAACTATCCAAGTAATTCCCCCATTCCATGGCAAAGGATCTCATGAAGTCAGCGTATGCAGAATACTTCTTGTGGAAGGACATTATGACCAAGTCTTTTCCAAGACCTTCCCCGTCAGCGCCGAAGATAACGTTAGGGCGTTTAGCTAACCATTCCTTGGACTTCTTCACTATTTCGTCAGCTACGGAAGTTCCCGGATAAGCTTTCATTTTTGCGAACGTGAATGCCATTATTTGGTATCCAAGCTTTTCAAAGTCTGGAATTATGGTGTAGGTTTTGATGTACTCTTTTTCGATTCTAGCTCTTGTTCTGGAGACGGTGGGCTGCGAGACTCCTAAAATGCCTGCTAATTCTCTGTCGCTTTTCTTGGAGTTTTTTAGCATTTCACTTACTAATCTAAGGAGTTTTTGGGCTTTCATGCTATAATAGTCTATGTTAAGTCCTTTAAAAGTTTGATGCATATTTAGCCCCCTCACTTATAAGGGCGCGATGTTTAGCTGCCTACTTCGATACATTTTTGCCGTTTTTTGTACCTCAGCCCCATGTAAATACAGAAAAAAACGAACATCGACTATAAACACTAAGGAGTGGAAAAATTTGGTATTAATCTACTCTGCCAGTTATTTTGAATCCACTTCCATGGCTACACCCTGTTTAATAAAGATGCGAGCATTTTCAGGAGGCAAGGTCGCAATGTCCTCTGGCGCAAAGGGACCATAAGTCTTAAGGTCAGACCCAATCAAGGCAGGGATTTCCTTAATGAAACGAAGAACAGTCATCGCCTTTTTCTCACCCTTTTCGACCGTTGATAATTGCCCACGGAGAATATCCTTAGAGAAGGCGTGGTAAGCTTCAGGCAACGGCAAAACTGCTCCATACAACTTTTTTTCCTCGTCAGTTAAGGCATCTCTGGAAACTGTTTCTCTGACCAAAGCTTTTTTCAGAAACTTTTCATATCGACATTGAAGAAGCTCAGCAACCACAATCTGGGCATGCCCTAGTTCTTTGCCTAGCATCTTGGCTTTCGCGGTTTTTTTATCTAGCATCCGATTTTCTTCATTCATTTTTTTGATGTAGGCAGCAACTTTGGCGTAGAAATCCTTTGGTAGCCGCTGAATATCCAGAGTTTCTTTTTCTCTTTTCCACAATTCATATAGTTCATCATACATGTTTACTGCACAACCTTTGCTACACCTTTGCACAACAGCATCATCGCTGCCGCAGTGGGAAGCTCAATCTTTTGCCTTTTATAGGGACCATAGATTGTGTCTTCCACCCGGAATTGAGGAGCTTCTGAAACATGAACAGTAACTTCTCCCCCCTTAAAAGCTACTGCACTCTTAAGAGGGTCAAAATCTTCGATGCCTGTGATGGACAACTCGACTTTTTTTAGGCCCGTTTTTCCATGCAACGAATTGGACAACCGTATTAGACGGTTGATGTCAGGGGTGACTACAGTATCGATTTGCACAGACTGTTTTTCCACACCATATTGTGCTATGGTTTTCCAAGTTTCTGGGCTTATGCCTTTCACGACTCCCCAAGGACCCTTCTTATTCCAGCTTTCCGTTATTTCTTCGCTGTAAGCAAGTAATAGTTTAATCTGTTTGCGAGTTAAACCTGTCTTCATCAAGTCTTCTTCAGAAGCCGCTGAAAGAAAATCGTAGGTTCCCTTGGCAACTCGTCCTCTCCAGCCTCGGTCATTCAGGTCTGGACCAGCAACCATTCTATCTAGTGATGGACTTTTTCCTAAACCATGAAATTCAGCTTCTAACCCTGTTCCCATGACGTAGTCAACGATTTCTTTGCGAGCCAACGAATCCAACTCTCGAACAGATTTGCTTTCCACATGAACATGGTAACCTCTGTGTCCCGAAAAAGCGACAGTTAATACATCTGAAGAAAAACCAAAGTCAGCCATCAAGACATCCACAAGTTCAATGACCTCAGCTTTGGCAGCATCTAAACAAGTTTGACAAGGCCAACTCTTTTCCTTAAACTTGGTTCCCCCACAAGCTGAGCATTTTTGAGGATGCTTCCCTTTTCCAGAAGCTCCGCAGCCAGTGCAAACCCAAAAGTCATGAACCGTGGGGCACGGGGTTGGGAAATGGTCTGCGTCAATGTCAAAAACTAAGTCAGCTCCCAGCCACCCTTTTGCTCTCATCTCTTCCGTGGGGCGTTCGTAGTAGGCGCTTGAGTAGTAAACGTCTGAGGGCACAACAGTGCATAATGAGGCTCTGAGGCGGTCGGCATCAAGGAAACTCTGGTGCCTAAGCATAACCCGTTTTTCTAGGAGGAGAAAACCGAACTCCCGCCGTTCCAGAGATGAGGGGGGCAGGATAGATGTGGAATGCTGTTTGTAGTAATCAGCGAATCGGTCTCGGATGAAAGTCTGAGTCAAAGAACTCATTTTTCCTCAACTGGCTCCTCTTCAGGCAATTTCTCAAGTTTTCGTTTATAGCAAACCAGAGGATTCACTGCTCCTTTACATTCAGGCTCTGGGGAGATGCAAATGCCGTGAGTGCGTAACGTAGAACAGTTTGGGGGAGTGTACTTTGTTCCTGAGCCTCTGGTTCCAGCAATGTGCTCAACCTGATAGCGGGTCATTCGCTCGTTGAAGTCAGAGACAGAGCGGAAAAACTTGAAAACATCCTCCTCACTCATTCCAATGTTTAACATGAAGGAAGTTAACGCGAATCTGCCAATGTGAGAAGCGGGACGACCAGCCGAAACCCGCTCATACACGCCCTTAATACAGGTAGGAAAAGCCTCCATCACCACACGATCAGGCATCTCCTCACGCTTAATCTGCTCCTGCTTCTCTGCAGCCAGCTGCCTCAACCGAGTTACTCGAGCCATGATACTTGGAGGAAGATACTTTATCTTGGTGTCAAGCCTGCTCTCAACATATTTGCGCACTTCCTCTTCAAGCAAGCGGCTGGCTTTTTGTTTTGTAAGGTAAACTTTCCCATCAACCAGCTTCTGGTTAACAAGCTTCCAGCGTTTATCGTGAAAGCCAGTTGCATTCTTCAAGAAAACGGGAAAACTGACAGCAAAAACATAAGGCTCTAGGTCGGAATCGTCATCCGGTACGTTCCAGTTGAAGTTGTTGGCAACCTGCCGCAACATCTCCTTTTCCTCATCTTTCAGCAGGGCGGAAGCACGTTTTGCTTCAGCTAAAGCGAACCTGCTTTTGATGAAAGATTCGTCGGTTCCAACAGTCAACATTACTGCTAGGGGAAAAGAGAAGGTCTCAATTTCTTTCTCGCGGTCACTCATTTCATTTGCTGGTTTAATTTTTTTAAAAGATGACACATCTCGTAATGCCTCTTCAACCCGTTTCTCAGCTCGATCAAGGAATGGACGATAAAAGTCACTATCTTGTTCTAGTTCGTCAAAGTCTATTCCTATTCCTCTTACGTGCTCAGCAGCCTCTTTCATGAAAGGATATTTTGCTCGGTCGTAAGCAGTGAGTAACTGCTTAACCTCCAGTCAATTTTTGGTTACTCTACTTCTATTCTTGGAGCCAAGAAGAACTTCAGCTGTCCATCTTTTTCTTGCTGGAAATCCAGTTTAATCGGCATATCTGTTGAAAACTCGATAACAACAATTTCGGAGGTGGGCACAGCCGCCTTAACTATCTCTGACAGGTAACTTAAACTGAAAGTAGCTTTAGAAGCTTCTTTCGCAGCCATCTCCAAGAGCACATCGTCGCCTGCCTTAAACTCGATTGTAGCCCCCATAATGTCGCCTGCGGCAGTCATAACCATCTTCTCTTGGTCTGCCTCGATTCGAACATGATCGCTTACCAGAGACGCATCCTCTATAGCTTCCCGTAATCCCTGCGTCGTCGTCTTCGCCTTTACATTAAAGTTGACTTTAGGAGTTGGAACCTCTTCATCCATAGCCTCTAAAGTAGGCATATTGAAGGTTCGAGAATACCTGCCTCTAATAGAAATCTTCAGTTTTCCAGTTTTCTCATCCAGAGACAACTGAACAGATTCGTCTTTTCCTGTTCTCCTAAGCAACTTCAACATCTCACTGATGTTGATGCACATCTTTGTAGTCTCACCGCAGGAATACTCATCAAACACTGCTTTAGGCCACTCAAAATCGACCATAGCAACCCGTGAAGGGTCCATTGCACGAAGTTTTATTCCTTCTGGAGTGAGATCAAAGGTGGCTTCGTCCACGAGTATCGAAATGGCGCCCATCATGTCCTTCAAAACTTTTGCGTCAGCCATTTTTGCCTTGAACATTATCAAATCTCCGTTAGCATTTATGTTGAGCTACCTAAGATTTAAGCTGTTTGATTCCTGTTTGAACCAGCATCTGGAGAGAATGTTTCCAGCCAATTTTTGCTGTGAGTGATCTTTTAGCTGTATTCACGGAAGGTGTAGTTACATTTTGTGCATCGGAAAAACTGTGTCGACGACTCATCGGTACCACGGGTTTGCACCTGCCAGGCGTAGGCAGTGTTGTTGCCACATTTCGGACATTCCATCCTGACTGTGGGCAAAGTGCGCAGTTTCTGTTCCTCTTTTCCAATAATAGCTATTGATTCTTGGGGGGAACGTTCTATGGTTTTGGGGGTAACAGGCGGTTTATCACCAATTTCCTTCTTATAGCTGCATTTTGGACATGCAAGATAAAAGACAGACTTTTTTCCCTTTTTCTTGCTAGTTGCAACCAGACGCATACCACATTTCGGACAGAATTCCATATCACTCACCTCAATTTCTGCGCAAATTCCGTTGCAATTTACTCTTTTAAATGTTTTCACTTGAACGGGTTAATCCTGAAGCTATGATGTGTGCGACCCGTAAAGCTTCAGGAATTAGACTACATGTAGAGGTTACCTTCATAACCTTTTCGGCATCCTCCTGCAGAATACCTGCTGTGTGAATGTAAACGGGGTTCTCTCCCTGTCTGGTCTCAACCTCGAGTAGTTCCCCAGCGTTCTCCATAGCCTGCCATCTAATCTCAGAATCTGGGAGATTGTTAAGAGCGCTTCTTATGTCATCTAAGTCAGGTTTTTCTCGCACCACAGATATAACGGGCAAGTTTACTCTGCGGGAGAGTTCACTGATGTCTACAACATTGAAGCCAGCAAAGGTGATGCCGTCTAGGACAATGACTCTGATTTCGCCATAGAAGGGTGAATTTTTGACCATGTCAGCCATTTTTTCTGTTGCGTCCAGTCCGTCAAGGGTTATCGCTGTTTTCATTACGCCTTCAAACCAGTAACCTCCCCGATAGACGACCCCCACAACATCCACGGTTCCTTTAGTACGGGGAACAAAGCCCCCATCGTCAATACCCAGCACTCGAATCTCAGGCTTTATGGAACGAAATCGTTTAGGAAGCAAACCCCTTCGTTTTCCAATCATCTCACTTAGCCTTTAAATCTTATCCACTCCTTCTTACTAAGGCATAAGAATACAGAATGTTACAGGGGAACCAGCATGTTTGCCTTCATACCACAACACGAAAGCCTCAGCAAGGTGCTCATGGACCAGAAGCTCGCCAAACTGGGAGACGCATACGTAAATTTTCTCTATTCCTTGGCATTATCTAAGAAGAAGGGAGAACCTGCTGGAACAAAAGTTCAAGGCAGATTGCTTGCGGATGCCTTCAAAAAGGCAGGATTAAGAAAATTTTTGCCCTCAAGAATTGACCGCCACAAACAAGCAGACGCTGCTGAAGCCTTGATTGTATACCCTTGGTTACGGGGCACAATGACAATGGAAGAAGCACTAGAAATCTTGGAACAAAACGAAGATGATGTTGAGGGGTTCAGTGTCCTTCTGTTAACTGCGAAAAGCAGCAGTGGATTGTGAAACATCCAGAAGGTTGCTAGTTCTCTTTATACGCTTTAGATGCCTTCTTGAAGGACTTGTGGAAGTCCTTGTTGAGACCTTGAACCTTTTTCACGGCTTCTTTTACTACGTCTTCTGGATCATGTTTATCCTTTGTTTGAACATACAGTATCCCACGGTCAAATAGGGGATGGGGCACATCGTAGCCAGCCATCGCAATGTTGTCGTCTTCCAAAAGAGCTTTCTGTAGCAGATTCAGAAGCGAATGTCCTTCTCCTTCTATTTCAAGCTTCAGTTCATTGTCTGTTCGTTTCAAAACTTTAACTTTCATTTCCTTCTCCCTCACTATTCACATCTTTTCCATAATCAGGAGTTATTTTTCGTCTCTCAAAGTTTCCGCATTTAGAGCAGCCCATCCCACGATTTGCTGGCTCCAACACATTTCCACACATCGAACACAGGGCATGAATTACTCCCAAATCTTTCTCTGCCGTCGACAAAAAGATGGACCTGTTTGCGGTGCTGATAACTTTAGCCCTAACGATATCGCCTGATTTGCAGACATTATACATGTTGTCTACGTAACCGTGACTGACACCAGAAATGTGCAAGGCGCCCTTGAAAAAGCCAGAAAGCGTTTTGTCTCCAACTTTAAAAATGCGTAAAATAGCATTCTTGTTTCTCACATCCATAGCCATTCCAGTGACTACGCTTCCAACTTGGGGAACGGTTGCTGCTTCAACAATGGGATACACTGAGACCTGCCTGTTTAGCATGTCTAGCAGAGTGCGTCCAGTTACTTGTGCGTGAATAATTCCGTCCTCCACGTAGGTTCCTGGTCCGGAAGTAAACTCTTCTATAACTCCTAAACGGTCTCCGGGAACAACGAAGAGACCACTCTTTCTTTCAGATTCTGTCATAAACTTTTCCTTCTATTCTATATAGATCAACGTTGGTAATCTTCTTTTTCTTTGTGTGAAATGTGAACATCCTCGGAATTTCCATTTCCAGAGGAAATATGGTAGATAGTTTTCCTCCGTGCTCCTCAATAAACCTTTTGATAAAAGCGCGGTTGCTTTCTCCAGCTTTATGAAAGCTGTAGATGGTGCTACCTAGCTCTAAAGCTTTGGTGATGAACTGTCTATCTGCTCTTTTCCGTTGAACTCCAAAGGGAGGATTCTGCAGGACAGTATCAAAAGCGCCTTCAACAACATCGATATCTGCTACAATCCACCCAGTTTTTTCTTCAACACCCATTTTTTCCGCATTTTTTTGTGCCACCCTCACCGCAGCTTCCTCCAAGTCGACGCCGATGACCTCTTTTGCTCCTAGGAGAGCGGCGCCTATGGCTAGTCTTCCTGTGCCGCAACCTAACTCGATTACAGTTTTGTCGATAATGTCGTCGTGTATGTATGCTGCGAGGTACAGGGTTTCTGCTGCCACTTTTGAGGGCGTGGTGTATTGTTCAAGGTGTGCTTTAGGTGCTGGATGGGCTTCAATCTGGGACAGCGCCCGCTCTAGGTCCCGTTTCCGAACCAGCCGTTTCTGAGGAGTTCTTCCCATGTCATTTCTCCCAGCAATACAAGTGCTTCAGTAAGATACAAAAGAGGTTTACCATAATGAGGTGCATCATCCAAGGAAAGGCGGGGGCAAGCAGTATTCACAAAGGCATCTATACTTGGAAACTGCATAAGGGCACTTGGCGAAACCTCTCTAAGAGCAAGCAATGTAGCCTTCCGCCCATTTCGTTCAAGCTTCTCCTTTATGTCTAGTGCAGCCTTCAGCCTCATCTGCCCACTTTTCAAGCTTATCAAGACCCCGAAGCTTTTTGCCTCTTTTGCCGCAGATATGTTGCCCCAACGCTGCATGATCACTCGTCTAGCGTCCTCGTGGATAGGATAAGCCAATTCTTCGTAAGGATCAGCAATCACAGTGGGCTTTCCCGTGGCTAAAGCTACACCCATGGCATGAAATCTGCCACCGCCAACAAAAAGAAACGCCTCAACATCTTCCAAAACAGACTGGGCGTTGCCAAAATCGCATCCGATCACCTGTCCAGGATGCTTAGATGAGTCTGAATCTCCCACAAACACGGTTTTTCCAGCAGTCTCAAGCAGTTTCTTCATTTCATCAAGCTGGTGGACATGCTGAACGGTTGTTACTAAACCGATTTTTTTCCAATCTTCAAGATGGGGCAGAGCTTTTGTTAGGGTTTCTTTGATGCTGATTTTTGCCCTTGCCTCAACATAAACGATTGGCACCGTAGTGTTTGGGGTCATGGGGGTGTGCCCGTAATGGACTATGAGGTCAGCGTCTAACAGTTTTGCTTCAGAAAGAGGTAGGTCACAGGCGCCATAGCAGGGGTCAGATGAGATGATTGGTAGTGCCCCAGCTTCCTCAACAAGGGAAGCGAGGCGTGGAGCTGCGGGTTTTAGTCCTTCTGGAAGCTGCAAAAACACGATTTTGGGCTTTCGCTTCCTTATTTCTTCTTTTAGTCGCGTCTCTTCAAGATCGAATTGCATCATTTTCATCTACTGGGCACTGCGTCAGATGCAACCCAAAGATTGCTTTCTG
>PIXS01000325.1 GCA_003096255.1 Candidatus Bathyarchaeum sp.
ATTATTGCAGTTACAAAAAAACATGAAGTCAAAATTATGGACAGAACATCACCAAAGAAAAGACTTGCAGCCAAGCCAACCACAGAAATAACCAGATAATAAAGGCTCCAAGAGATGTCCTTGTTTTCTACGACTTCTAAATAGTATTTGAATTCAGAAGGGAAGTTCAAAAGATGAATAGTATCAGTAAAGGAGTCGTATTCAACAAGCCCCGCCTTTCGCAGTTTTGGAAGGTGTGTTTGAAGCAAACTAATGTGAATGCTTTTGATGAGCTTCGAAGAAACGTCAGGGGGATCAAGTTCTTTGGCTACACGCCAGATTACTTCGCGCAGAGTAGCTTCGCCTCCAAGCTCGCGCAGTACTTTTAGAACTGCCCTGCGGCGAGGATTTTGAATTATTTGTAAAGGTTCAACCTTCACGACGATGCTTCCCCCTAAAGACGACTATTGGTAAAAATTGTATTGATTTTTTTGTGTAATCGCCATCTTATAGGACTTTCTGAATTATATTAACCGATTTTCTAGTATAGTTTTAAATAACAAGCATGTAGAGAAAAATTTCGAATTGATTTTTGTATGCAAATTAATTTTACAAAAATGCAACAAAAATGGTTTAAAACAGTCTAAAAAAAGATTTTGAAGGGTGTTCTAAAACGTGGATTTAAAAGTGCAACAATATTTTTTGTAGTTGATAACAATGAAACAAAACACTCACGGTTACCAACTACAAATGTTTTTGAGGAAAGGGTTTACTGATGCGAAAAGACGATGAATCAGAATTTGATTATCAACTTCGAGGAAAAGCGTGGAATGTTTATTGGCTTCTTTTGAGAACAGGTCGCCCGATGAGTGTACGAGAAGTTGAAAGGGCACTTCATTTCAGCAGCCCAAGCGTGGCTAACCACCATCTGGAACAGTTAAGCCAAATTGGTTTAGTTCAACGACAAGAAATTGGAGGCAACTACGCATTAGTTGGCGAAGTAAAAATTGGAGTCCTCAAACACTTCGTAAAACTTGGCAGGCTAATGTTCCCAAGATACTTCTTTTATGCATTGTTCTCGTCAGCATTTTATGTGTCATATATCACACTGTTTGTTGAGGAGTTCACACGGGAAAGCCTGTTCATAGTGGCGTTTGGAGCAATAGTTTCAGTTATCTTTTGGTATGAAGCCATCCGTTTTTGGCGACTTAAACCGTTTTAACATCTTGTTCCAGTTTCTGGAACAGCATGTTCTAACGCTTGGGATAAAATACCTTTTAGGTGTTAGGTGTTAGCAGTGAAAAAAGATGCAACGAGAAATCAAGAAAAAAACAATAACTTACGGAGTCGCTGCAGTTCTTTTAGTTACAATACTTGCAGCATCGATCTACAATTTCGGCGTTCAAGTTGACCCGACTGTGCCATTTTTTTCTTCAGAACTTAAAACTTTTTCAAGTTTTGAAGAACTAGAAAATTTCATTTCCACAAACATGGAAACAGCCAGTCAAAACGAGAAGTTCTATGCTTTTGATGGACTTACTATCGCTCAGCGAGAAGTAGGCAACGCATTAGATTCTGCCGCAGAAGCTGCACCTACTGCATCAGAGGAATATTCAAAAACGAACATTCAAGTTGCAGGTGTAGACGAAGCAGACACAGTGAAGACCGACGGCGAATACTTGTATGTGGTTTCAGAGTCGACCATTTACATACTGAAAGCTTATCCTTACAACCAAGCAAGGTTAGTTTCAAAGATTACTTTGGACCAAGTGTATGGAGCTAAAATTTTTGTAAATGGCAACAAGTTGGTTGTTGTAAACGACCAGCCGATTCTCTATTATACAGAACCACTAGCAAGAGACAGTATAACTATTGAAGAAGGCAAAACCGCAGAAGGCAATTCTAACAACAGTAGTGAACCAATGATTCCAGAAGAAGATTATCTGATTCCACCAGCGTTTTACCGCAACGAATTGTCCATGAAAGTTTATGACATATCTGACAAATCAAGCCCTGTTTTGACTAGAACCGTTGTGCTTAACGGTAGCCTTTCAGGTGTTCGAATGATTGGTGACTACGTTTACATGGTTACTAACCAGCTTGCAACTCAATCAAACCCTGAAACAAAAACAGGAATTGAAGTAGTTTTGCCAACAATTGGGGGAGACCACGTTACACAAGTTGATCCAACTGAAATCAGCTACATCGATATTCCAGACCAACTTTACTACATCACCACGGTAATTGCCGTTGATGTAACCAACGACGCTGTTGCTCCAACTTACGAGGCTTTTCTGACGACACAAACAACAAGCATGTATGTTTCATTAAACAACATGTATCTGATTGCTCCAAACACAGGCATGTGGCTGTTCATGGACACTGACACTGAAGTCAAAGAAGAAACATTGATTTACAGAATCAAGCTCGACCAACAAAACATAGTGGTTGAAGCAGAAGGCACTGTTGAAGGCTTTGTTGTTGACCAATTTAGCATGGACGAATACAACGGATACTTCCGAGTAGCAACCACAGAATGGAACAACAGATGGACGGAAAAAGAAGGATTCACAAGTGATTCTACAAACAACCTGTTTGTATTGGATATGAATCTAGACATTGTTGGAA
This sequence comes from Candidatus Bathyarchaeum sp., assembly GCA_003096255.1. The sequence goes on from PIXS01000325.1 coordinate 2,608, forward strand.
AACTGGAGAATCTAGCACCTGATGAAAGCATATACGCAACAAGATTCATGGGCGACAGAGTTTATTTAGTGACCTTCCGACAAATCGACCCCTTCTTTGTCATAGACACATCCAACCCAGCACAGCCTACAGTTCTAGGATACCTGAAAATACCCGGATACTCAAGCTACCTGCACATATATGACGCAAACCACGTTATTGGAGTCGGCAAAGAAAACAGCACACTAAAACTTTCCCTCTTCGACGTTACAGATGTTACAGCACCAGTAGAAAAAGCAAAATACATAGTAGAAGGAGACTGGTCAGACTCTGAAGCACTTTGGGACCACAAAGCGTTCTTGTTTGAAAAATCAAAGAATCTACTAGCACTCCCAGTAACAACAAGCACATACTCAACAACCGACA
>PIXS01000326.1 GCA_003096255.1 Candidatus Bathyarchaeum sp.
CTAGAAGAAGATGAAGGACAAACAATCTTTGAAGCAACAAAAAAAGGAAAAACCGCGTTTCTAGTTCAAGGAGACCCCATGATAGCTACAACCCACGTAGATTTACAGATTACCGCAAAAAAACGGGGAATAAAAACCCGCGTCATACATGGCGCCTCCGCCGTCTCTGCGGTTAGAGGGATTTCTGGGTTGCAGAACTACAAGTTTGGAAAAGCAGTTACGGTTCCGTTTTCCGATCAAGGCTTTGTTTCTGAGACTCCTTACAATGTTATCCGCGAAAACAAGAAAATGGGATTGCACACAATGTGTTACCTAGACATTAAAGCTGAGGAACAAAGATACCTGACAGTCAATGAGGCACTACAGACGCTTCTGGAACTAGAAAAAAAGAAAAAAGAACAGGTCATCACCACAAAAACGCTGGTTATGGGAGTTGCGAGAGCAGGTTCACCTGAGCCAGAAGTTAAGGCAGGCTACATAGAAGATGTGATAAGCCATGATTTTGGTGCCCCTCCCCACACCCTCATTGTTCCAGGCAAACTGCATTTCATGGAAGCTGAAGCCCTAATAATACTAGCAGGCGCACCCGAGGAGGCAAGGGGGATGGCTAAATGACCATAGATGAACTGATTACAAAATATATTCGCGGCGCTGACCGCGTCATCAAAGAAATCAAAGAAATGCCAGAAGACGTGCACCTCAAGGAGTCGGAGGCGGCGACAGTTTTTGATTGGGCTAAACGTTATCTGGAAGACGCAAAGTATTATCAGAAGGAAGGCAAACTGGAAACTAGCCTCACTTCAGTTGCGTACTGTGAGGGGCTGCTGGATGCCCTGCGGCTGTTAGGAGCTGTAGAGTTCTCATGGTAACAAAAAAGAAAAAAATCGTGATAGCTTCAGGAACCTTTGACCTGCTTCATTTAGGGCACGTGAGATTTCTGGAAGAGGCAAGAAAGGCTGGAGGAAAAAACGCGGAACTGATTGTGATAGTTGCCAGAGACAGCACGGTCAAGGATAGAAAAGGAAAGAAACCCATAATGCCAGAAGACCAACGTCGAGCACTCGTTGAATCTCTCAAAGTGGTAGACGAAGCGATTCTAGGTTCAGAGGACTTCAGCATCGACAAAGTGATTGACAAACTGAAACCTGACGTTATAGCTGTGGGTCACGACCAAGATGGCATAGAAAAAGAAGTGCTGAAAGTCATAGAGAAAGAAAACGTTGCCATCGAAGTTACAAGGATTGGAAGATTCGGAAAAAGGGAACTGGACAGTTCCTCAAAAATTGTGCGAAAAATCATAGAATCAGTCAACAAGTAGTGGGGAGCTAGGGCAGAATCAGAATCTCCACTTTGACTTTGTGTCCGTCTTTTAGTTTCAGGCGGCTTCTTAGACAGGTTGGAGCAACAAGTTCTATCACTGATTGGCCGTAGTGGCTTCTTAGTGCGTTGATTGCGGCGCCCTTCACTTTATTGTTTATTACTGCGGGATAGCATCTCACTGCTCCAAAAGTTCTGGACTCGTCCTCGAAGCCTTCAAGGGTTACGGCAGGATATGTTTCCAGTTCTGACAGAGACTTTATGTCGTATTCACTTGTCAGCTTGAGATTAAGGGTGCCGGGGTAAGGGTCGAAACCAAGCTTCTCCATGAACTGTTTCCGATAGCCCTCCTTGGTTACATAGTAGGCGCCTTCCCCCAACCCAGTGAAGAGAGTGCCCTCCAAGGTTATTGAGGGGGGATAGGCTGACTCGAAAATCAGGCGCAACTCAGAATAAAGCTTCTTTAGCTTGGCAACACCTTGAGTGGTAATCTTTGTCAAGCAGCCGTCCGGAGTTACGGTTCGTTCAATCCAGCCCATCTTCTCTAAAGTAATGAGGTGACGGGATGCGGTTTGCTGGGATGCTCCAATCTTTTCGGCAAGATACTCTGTGGAGACCTTAACGGTTCGGCTTGAAGCCCCCAACTCCGCTAACTTGTAGAGAGTAAAGAAAAGCTTCCAAGACTTCAAGTCCACGTTCAGGGAGTCCAAGTGCATCGCCTATTTCTCAGAAAGATAAACTACCTATTATAAGTAACCCGTTACTGTAGGTTCAGTCACTTGCCTTTTTCATGCTTTCGACTTCTTTCACAGCCTTTATTGCCACTTCAAGCATGTCGTCATCTGGCGGTCTTGTCGTAAGATGTTGCAGAGCCACCCCCGGCGCCACCAGCACTTTCATGATTGCTGAGTCTCTGTATTTGTCACTGAGTTTCAGAAGCTCATAGGAGATGGCGCTGATGACGGGAACGAAAACAACTCGGTAGGATAGGCTCACTAGAAAATCTCCACGGGGCAGGAGGTAAAAGACCAGTATGCTGATTAACGTGACTATGAAAAGAAATGATGTTCCGCATCTAGAGTGAAAACGGGAGTATTTTCTGGCGTTTTCCACATTCAACTCAACTCCAGCTTCATAGGCGTTTATGGCTGTATGCTCTGCGCCGTGATACTGAAAGATTCGTTTGAAATCTCCAACTAAGGATATGATGACCAGGTATACCAAAAGGAAACTAAGACGCAGTGCGCCCTCAACAACATTGAAAAGTAAACCTCCCCCGAAGTCGAAGAGGGATGTCAAGACAAAGGGTGTTACGCTGAACAGAAGTATCGACAAGCCTATAGCTACTACAATGACGACGGCAATTTCTACAGGACTAAGAATCTCTTCCTCGTTTTCGTCTTCGCCAAAAGCCGCGTTTGCAGAAAAATAGATGCCCTTGATTCCCGAGTATAACGTTTCAATAAGAGCAAGGATGCCCCGAATGAAGGGAAGCTTAAGGAAGCTATACCGCTCGGACAGTGAATGCAGTACCTCTCTTTTTGTCGCTATCTGGTTGTTGGGCTGCCGCACACAAATTACCATATGGTTTTTGGAGCGCATCATCACGCCCTCCATTACAGCTTGCCCACCAAAAGCTAGAGATGGTTCCTTCGCTTCCTTAGCATCTACGTTCATATCTGAAGGAATTTTTATCGATTCTTATATGCTTTTGCAAAAAATATTTGAAATAAAGAAAGCTTTTATGCCCGAAACCACTAGGGCATACTGTTGGTGTTGCTCATGGAAGGAAGATGGGTTAACGACTGCCAAAGAATTTTGAAGGAAATCAAAAAGTCAGAGAAGCTCGAAGGACAGGACAGGCTGGACATGGTGCGCACTATCAGATTCACAATCCTTGCACTACAACGAAGCGTAACTGGATGGATGCAATGGGCAGACAACCCTGACATCATGGCTCAATTCAGTTTGGACGAGCTGGTGGAGATAAACAAGAATCTTGCTGATCTTGTGTGCGCCTTCGTGGACTATGACGCGAAGATTACTGGAAGCCAAGAAGCCAAGCTTGAGAAGAAGATAAGAAAAGATGCCATAAAGAATCCGCAACACGGAAGAGACATGTTCTACGTAAAGTAACAGCACAGCCAACGCTTTAGTCATTATTCTTTAGTCTGTTTGTCCCCAGTTTTCAGGACTTTTTCAGTTGGTCGTTGTTTCTGAAAGAATCACAGATATGACGCAGTCCAAGAATTGGGTGCTGAAAAAACATTCTTGGTCCAGAATACATGAACACTGTTTCTGCGTAATCTCTGAACTTGTTGTTGTAGCATTTCAGTCCGCATCTTCCACAAACAGGCTTCTTTTCCTGATAACGACAATTCTCTAACCTGTTTTTAGCATAATCTTTTAGGTCAACACATTTCGAACAAAGGGATTTTCTAGTAGAATGATGGCTTTCGCAATAGATTTGCACCATCGCCTCAACCATCTTCTTCTCTCGCTTAATAATAGCGGGCTGATCGCTCTCAGAAAATCCTCCATCAGAACAGCGCATACATTTTCCTTGAAGGAAGCAACTAATTATGTTTCCGATACGGTTCTATTAACTCTCAGGGTGATTGTTTTAGCCACTTTAGGGCATATGCTGCCATAACTGCGGACACTATTCCTAGTACAAGGTAAGTGGGCACTGGAAGAACATTGAATGTGCAACTGAAGAAGAGAATTCCTGTTAAAGCTAGAGCTAGTAAAGAGACGTCTTTTCTGTAGTCAAAGACGGCTTTTCCGGAAAGTAGCTTCAAGGGTATGAAGGAGAAGAATGATGACATCAGAACCAGCATTAATCCAGAGTCTCCGATGGCCCTGAAACCAGCTAGAAACAAGACAGAAAAGGGAGCCATCAAAGTCAAGATGATAAGGGTCTTCGACAACACAATCAACGCTTTAGTCCTTTTAGAAATATCCCCACTCTGATACCGTGTAACGCCTGGAGACGAAAAAGGAAAAAGAAACAGCAACCCAGAAACGACAACATTATTGCACCTGTTTTCCAAAGGCTGAATTTCCTGTATATGCCACAAGTTTTTGCACAAAATATTCCAGAAAACACTTTGGTAATCACAACAGTACACGACGAAAAAAAGGTTGACGGAATCACTATCACAAGCACTGACGGGTCCAAAAACGCAGGTAAACCGTTTGCTGAAACAAAACTATAAACCAACGTTATTATCGAAACAGAGACTCCAATGTACACCAGCTCTGCCATCGTAATTAAGGGCGCTTTTTCTAGGGCTTGCAGTTTTACTTTGTCAACTTTCTGGATTGAAACTGTTCAATCAACTGGAACATTGAAAATAACGTGGGATGCATTTTGGGAGATTTCTGAAACTGGTGAAGAAGACAGAAAAATGCTGTTCATCATGAACCCTGACGGATCAAGAAACATCGAAGCAGACATCTATTTAGGCTTCAAAGTGCCCTTATTCCACTGGTTACCCATTGTGTTTATCCCCAGTGGATTAGCCCTTTGCTTAATTGCTGTATTCTTGATTAAACAAAAGAAACTGATTAAACGCCAACAAACGAAGATGTCAGCAGTCAAGTCCTAAACAAAAATGAAGCTTTGCCCAGAAACTACTTTTGAACCTTGGCACCTTTCTTCAGCACAACGTAAACTGCGGCTACTGCAGCAATTGCTGCTACCAGAGCCGAAACGAGGGCTACGATTAGGAGTAGTTGCAGGGTTTCCATGCTTTTGTTCAGTTCGTTCTTTGCGGATTCTAAATCTTCTATGGTGGCGGCGGCGTTTCTAAGATAATCCAGATCAGCTTCAACTTCAGTTAGGGCTGTGCTTATTTCGTCCACAGTTGAGCTTAATGTGGCTAACTCTGATTTTGTTGCGACTGTGGCATTAAGGGATTCCACGATAGACTGAATGCTTGTGGTCATATCGGTTAATGTGTCCAAAGCTGAATCCAAGATGGCTATTTCTGCAGAGCTTGCGGTGGTTGCACTGATAGAATACAGGATGGACTCTATGGTATCGATGGCATCATTTAATGAATCGAGCTCAGAGTTCAGGGCAGTTATGTTTGCTTCTACGGCATCTAGTCTAGCTGTTACATTTGCTTCTATTTCAGCCAGTTTACCGTTAAGGGCTTCAACCTCTGCAAGAACATCATCGAGAGTAGCTGATTGGGCAAAAACAGTGAAGGCACCTGATGAACAGATAGCTGCTGATGCCATCGTTGCCACAATGAAGGCTGCCAAAATTTTGGATAACTTTTTGTTATGCATTTCTGTTTCCCCATATTCAACGCATATTCATTCTGCCGATGCTAAATATACATATGTGCCCTCACCAGCACTCAAAAAATTTGTGTATAAACCCCTAAGAGTCTAATGTGGGGGCTAGTTTGTTGTTTCATTTTTACGTTGCTGCAACATTTTTCGAGCCAAATCTCGGGCATGCTCAGAATAAATCAGATCAACAATCGTGTTCCAGTCAAAATTCGGTTTCGAGTTGTAGTGAGGAAACTCTTCAGGAGAAAACATGACAAGCTTGTCTGAATCATACAAAATCCTGAAAGCCTCAGAAGGGCTGTCGGGGTGGTCATGGTGTGTACGCACAATCTCGCAGACGTTTTGAACAAAGCTTTCGTCATACCCCAGCTTACGCAAAATAAATGAGGCAATTTTTGGACCTTCCGCGTACTGCTTTTCGATAGTGCTTCCGCCTATGTCATGCATGATTATGGAGCAGAAAACCAGTTCCTCCAACTCTTTGGGGATAACAAAGTTTTCTATGGCAATCTCAAAGACTCTTCGGGTATGGGGCATTCCAAAATCGTTCTTCTTCAAGTATGGCTCAGCTAACGCGAACACTTTCTCGTAATGCATCCGTTCTCAACACCATCTTTTACTTCAACTACAGCAACACGGTGCTTACTATTTTAGCGTTCCCAATTCAAGCTATCCGCTAAGTCATGCAGAAACAACAGTTCCTGTACCAACACATGAATGCATTCGGCGTCATTCTTTGACGTAGACTTTCAGTCCATACGATCTAAATGCCGTTGTAAAACTGGAACTGCTTAATGTCTTGAGTATAGGGTAACCGATTCCTGCAACTACAATCAAGGTACTTATTGTGATGCTTACGATCATGGCGCTCCAAAGGGGAAGCTGTAATCCAAAGATTTCTGGTGGGGGAAAGAAAATCCAAAGGTAGCCGCCTACGATGATTCCGATAGGAAGAGAACCTACTACACAAGCCAAGAATTGACGGTTTCTAAGCACGAAAATGATTGTTGCAGCAGCAAGGTTAGCGATTGTTCCAAAGATTACGTCCTGAGGACCAAGCCAGAAGTATGCGTTGCCCATGAAGCAACCGAGGGTTACTCCAGAGATTACTGGCCAACCAAACAGAGCCGCTAAGGGAATCAGGCAATCAGCAACACGCAACTGAATTGGACCATAAGATATTGGAGCTAAAGTAACAAGAAGAACTGCGTACAGGATGGAAAATACTATTGCTAAAGCCATTTCACTAGTTTTCACTCAATTTTCACCTCCCTACTCCGGGATTTTTAATGCGGAACGGGTGGGAGGCTCCACCTACCCGCGTCTGGAAGGGAAATACAGGAATTGCCTAAAAAGGTTGTCGGTGAATCTCATTAAAATCTCGCTACGGTCCAGTGAATTCAAAATCATCAATGATTTGATTTTGAAAGAAGAGTTTGCTGGGGCTTCGGAAAGTAAAAGGGGGAAAGATGAAAAACCAACATCCTTGGGGAATGTGACCATCCCAAAGACCATTCAGCTTCGCTTTACGTCATCCACTCCTTAGGGTGCGTACGTCTGAGCTGTGAAGAATATGGGTTTGCTGAGGCTACTGCACGGTGTTCAAATTTGGGAATGAAAACATGCGAACCTAAAAGTACCACTATTACTTAGGTACGCCTGATTTCTTGTGCTTGAGCCTTTTCAGCCCCATTTTCTTCTGAATGTTTTACTCCCAAAAAAAAGAAGGGAGGGAAATTGTTGGGTTATTTCTGTTGTTTGATGATTGCGTATAGTCCGAGGACTATGGCGACGACGGCTAGTACTATGATGACTAGGTCGATTGTCAGGTATGCTGGCACTTCTGGTATGTCGGGCATTTCTGGGTACGCTGGCATCTGGCTTACTGTTTCTGCTGCAATCTCGCTAACACTAGGACCTTGATAGCCTGGATAGTCTGGCATCTGGCTCACAGTCTCCTGAGCAATCTCAGAAGCTGAAGGACCAAGATAGCCTGCAGGTGCTGGACCTACGACAAGAGCAGTCTCCGCATACGAACCAAAGTAGCCACCAGATCCCATGAAGGTAGCAACTATTTTCACTGTACCTTCAGTATCAGGAGTCCACGCAAGGCTGTAAGTGCCACTCATGTCAGTTTTTGTTCTGTCCATATCATGCCATACACCGTCTGCATCAACCCAATTGAACACCACTTCAACACCAGTTACGTTTGCAGGAACGTCGAATTGTTTGTAGATGTAGAGCATCCAATCGCTCATACTTTCATCAGATACAGCTGGAACGCCACCAGGGAATCGAAGTTGCACATCTGTCTGCTCTGTGCCAGGTGATGCATCCATGACTGTGCCTTCAAGGAGTATTGTTTCTCCCTTTGCCACAATCTTTGGTGCAACGGTCAGTGTTGTGAGACTTTGGCCTTTACCGATAGCATACACGCGCTGGTCATATGTGTCCATGGTAGCAATTATGCTGTCACCGATGATTGCACGTCCACCCCAACGGGTCTGACGGAACAAACCATCAGCTCGCCACACCACATCTCCAGTGTATGCGTCTAAACAGACGTATGGTCCACCGCGTGGTCGGGGGTCAACAGGAGAGTGCTCACAATGTCCCATGTAGATTTTTCCGTCAGTAACAAATGATGGCTTAACCCACCAAGTGTTAGCGAATAGGAATTCAGAGTATGGGTCATCTATTGGCGTTTCCCACAGTAGACTTCCGTTTTGGATGTCGTAGCAGTATACTATTCCGCCAACGCTTGCCGAGTAGAATCTGCCGTAAGCAATAGCTCTTGAGTTAGAGCTGGAGTCATCCAATGCGTCCAAGTAGTACTGGTTGCCAACGTCTGGGCTGTCTGGACCCCACAGAAAGTCTCCGGTTTCGAGACTGAAACCGAAGTGTTGTCGGGTCTCTTTTGCCCACAGAACAGCAACTCTATCTTCCAAACTGACACCGACCCAGTTGTCACCAAACATGCCAGCTACGGTCAGGTTCAGTTCAAACCAATAGTCGAATGCTTCCCAAGTGTTACTGAACAGCTCTGCTCCTATTTCTCCTTCGGATGCATTCAAGTTTATTCCCCATAGGCTAACTTCTTCAGTAGATACATCTCCACCGACTACCATGTCGCCAAAGTTGGCACCGATAACACTTCCAGGTAGACCAGTGGGTATCGTCACGTTCATAGTAATTGCAGCAGGATTTGATCCGTCAAAGGTTTTTCCATGCACAGTGTTTCCCCAGCTACCTTCACCGTAGAAACCGCCACCAGTGAGACCGAGGGCAGTCATGTTCCACAGAGTCATCCGACCAGCACTTGAGCTAACAGACAACACATAGAGGTGATTGAGCTCATCGAACAACATTGTGCCTGAAGGCACATTTGTAACGGTGAACACCCAGTCTCCACTGTATGCGTCGAATACTTGATAGCCGCTACCGCTGGAAACCCAAAGGTATGCGAAACAGCCGTGCATGTTGAATCCGTCCCAGTAGAACAGTTGACCGAAATCGATTGTTTGGTTGTTCAGAAAGACTTTAGACCATTGTTCTTCTCCGGTGTGCAAGTCTACACAGTGCATTGTAACGGGATCTTCCAAAGTGCTCTCTTGATAGTATAGGTTGCCTGCGAGAATTATTGATCGTGAATCGAAGTTTGCTCCGGCTGATCCACTGAATTTGCCTTCGTATGCGTCTCCTATTTCGAATGAATATCCACCCAAGTTTCCTCCAACGAGTCCACCTGATGTTAGTTCTTTTGTCCACAATATGTGGGCAGTGTCTGGTGCATAATCATTGTAGGGAGCATACAGATTCGTAGGGATTTCTGGCCAACTTGCTGAGATTTTATACCATTCTCTAAGCTGTGCGTCTATTGGTCGAGTCCAGTAGTTGTTTGGAAGCGAGTGCCCAGGATGGTAGTCTATTGGATCTTCTAGTACTTCAAGCGTGACTACGTCGCTGTAACTTTCTAAGTAAGTCTGTTCATAAGGTGAACCCATCCGAAACGGGCTAACCATAATGATTTGTTCAGGGAAGTGGGCTTGTAGAGTGTAAGTGCCAACTTTGGTTGGTGTCCACGAAAACCCTGTTCCGCCTGTTGAGTCTGTTTTGTCTACTTCTAGGGTGCTTGTTTCTCCGTCAGGGTCTTCGACTGATATTGTCATTCCTTCCCAACCCTCATCGACACTTGAAAGTGAATCCATCATACCAACGTGCATCAACACAGGTTGGTTGACTCCTACGGGGTTAGGCATAACACCAAGATAGCTGATGGTGGCTTTCTGTTGAGTTTGTGCAGAAACTGAAGGTAAAGCAACGATTATAGTAGATAAAGCAAATAATAGAACAAGAGTAATAGTGGTTATTTTAGATTTGTTGATAGCAATTTTCATTCTTTTTTCTCCATTTTAGTTTACAAGAACGTACTGGTCATAAGACACATATTTAAAATTTTTTATAGAACATACTTTTTTTAAAAAAAATCAACATTAAGAAAACATAAACATTTAAAAAATTTATATACAGTTTTTTTAGTCAGTAAGAGCTATTCCACATTATAAGACGGGGAAACATCTAAGAGGCGAACAAACATAAAAAAACTAGACGAAAGCGACTTCAAAATTTTGAAGACGCTTCTCGCAGAATCTCGCACAAGTTTCACGGAATTAGCTGATGTTTGTGGAATCTCTGTCACAGCTGTGCAAAGAAGGTATAGGCGCCTAAAAAAAACAGGCATTATTAACAGCGAAAACATGTACCTCAACCCTGTGGCTATGGGTTTCCAAAGCATTGCGGAAGTAGGAATAATAACAAATTTTGTAGACAGAGAAAAAGTCGTAAATTCGCTTAGAAACATCCCAGCGTTACAGATTTTTCATTTTGCAGATACTTTTGAAACAATTGGCAAATATAACATATATGGGCTAATTATAGGAAGAAGATTAGATCAACTAACTGAAACGGTTGAAAAAATAGACATCAACCCTCTTGTAAGAAATGTGGACCTCTTAATTATTGCTGAACCTTGGATTAGCCCATGGCATCCAGAAAACCTCACGGTCGATGTGTCTGAACGCGAAAAACTAATAGAAAGACCACAGAAATCAGACAAAGGATTTGGACAAGCATTTCTTGATGACGTAGACAAAGGCATTGTCAAAATGTTGATGTTAAATTCGCGGGTTCCATTTAACAAGATAGCGAGAAAACTCAGAATCACAACAGCTACGGTAATCAGAAAATACAAAGTTCTTAGAGAAAAAAAAGTGCTGACTCTATCTAGCATATCCATTGACCTTAAGAAGTTAGGCTATAAAGCAATATTCGACGCTTACATAAAAGTAGACAAACGAAGTAACTTGCCGCAAATTGAGGCGCAATTACTTGCAATACCCAATACAATATTCTTGTCTAAATTCATTGGCGGTACCTATGACATAAGAACTGGAACGCTAGTTACAGACTTTCAAGATGTTTTCCATATAAAGAAGCAAATCTGTTCAATGGCACACATCAAAACATCCGAGTTCTATATCAACGATTTAGTGTATCCTTTGCCATTCGATTTACTAGGCCATCTTCTATTAGACCATTATGAAAAGGGTCATTAAACAATGATCGCTCACAGGTTATCGCGTAGATAAGAAACAGCAAAAGAACTTGAGGAAACTGGAGATATCACTCCGAAAGTAATGTTGAAACTTTCTTTTTTGGGTGTAAACTTTTTTTGCAGGTTGTTCCTTGTTTTGTAGAAGAAATATGCAGTTCCAGTTAGTTTCACCTTATTCTGTTTCTCCAGGACAAGAAGAAGCAATAAACAAACTAGTGGATGGCTTCACAAAAAAAGAGAAACAGACACTTTTGGGGATAACTGGAAGCGGAAAAACTTTTGTGATGGCAAATCTAATCCAAAAATTGCAGAAGCCCACCCTCATTATTGCCCATAACAAAACGTTGGCAGCTCAACTTTACGCGGAACTGAAAGATTATTTTCCAAACAACCGTGTCGAATTCTTCATTTCATTTTATGATTACTATCAACCCGAATCCTACTTGCCGACGACAGACATGTACATAGAGAAAGATGCGGATGTAAACGAGCAAATAGAAAAAATGCGTATGCACGCAGTTTCGAGCTTGCTGAGTCGGAATGACACTATAGTTGTAGCCAGCATAAGCTGCATATACAATCTTGGAAACCCTGAAGACTACAAAAGCATGTCAATTGAGTTAGGGGTTGGGAAGCAAATCAAGCGACAGCAGCTTATCAGCACATTGGTGGACATGCAGTATGAACGAAATGATATGGTGCCAGAGGCGGGCAGATTTCGGGTGAGAGGTAGCGTTGTGGATGTTATTCCAGCTTATGGAAAGGACATTTTGCGTATTGAGTTAGAAGGAAACAGAATCAGGAAGATAAAAGAGGTCAACGTGTTGACGGGAGATGTCAACGTTTCGGTTGACCATGTCACTCTTTATCCTGCAAAACAGTATGTGGTGCCTGAAGAGAAAATAAAGAAGGCGCTTGAGCAGATAAAAGAAGATTTGGAGAAGAGGCTACCTGAGCTTCCCGCACTTGAAGCTCAACGGCTTAAGAAACGAACCAACTATGACATTGAAATGATCAAAGAGTTAGGCTACTGTAAAGGAATTGAGAATTACAGCAAATACTTTGATGGACGCGAATCAGGTGAGCCGCCATTTGTTTTGATTGACTATTTTCCAGACGACTACTTGATGATAATTGATGAGAGCCATCAGACGATTCCCCAGTCACGGGCAATGTATAACGGCAATTACCAAAGAAAAAAGAATCTAGTCGATTACGGTTTTCGTCTTCCCAGCGCCTTCGATAACCGTCCCCTCACATTTGAAGAGTTTGAGGCAAAGATGGGCAATACACTTTTTGTTTCTGCAACTCCAGGAGACTATGAACTTGAAAGAAGCGGTGCTCCAGTTGAGTTGATTACTCGCCCAACAGGTCTTCTTGATCCAGTAATTGAGGTTCATCCAATAGAAAACCAGATGCAGCATCTGATGAGTGAGGCAAAGAAGACGATTGAAAGGGGAGACAAAATCCTAGTTACAACGCTCACAAAACGATTGGCTGAAGACCTTACAGATTACTTAGTCAAAGAAGGCTTCCGGGCAAGATACTTGCACTCTGAAATAGACAGTTTGGATAGGATAGAGCTTATCAGGCAACTTCGAGCAGGCGAATATGACATTCTTGTCGGAATCAATCTACTTCGTGAAGGCTTAGACCTTCCAGAGGTTTCAACCATCTTTATTCTAGATGCAGACAAGGAAGGTTTTCTGCGAGATGAACGAAGCTTAATTCAAACTATTGGTCGGGCAGCACGAAACGTGAATGGGCGCGTCATTTTGTATGCTGACGTGAAAACAAAGTCGATTGAAAGGGCAATGCAGGTCACAAGTTACCGCCGAATGTTTCAGATTCAGTACAACAAAAAGCATGGAATCGAACCTGCTACTATAGTGAAAAGTGTTTCCAAAAAGAAGAGAAGAATCAAGGGAACAAAACATTTGGCGAAATCTGACATTAAAAAGCGGATTATTGAGCTTGACGCCAAAATGAGGGCTGCTGCGGAGCGGCTTGACTTTGAAAGCGCAATCGAATACAGGGATACAATAGAAGAAATGAAGCAGGCACTAGGGAACTAGGCAAGTTTTCTGGGATGCAAAAAATTGAAATACTCCCATTTGTGCTTGCCTTCTAAATTGTAAGGGACTTTTTGTAGTCATGCGCGATTCTATTCTGGTAAAGGGTGCACGAGAGCATAACTTGAAGAACATAGATGTAGAGTTGCCCAGAAACAAACTAATTGTGATTACGGGACTCTCGGGGTCAGGAAAATCTACGCTAGCGTTTGACACAATATATGCGGAGGGACAAAGAAGATATGTTGAGAGCCTATCCGCGTATGCTCGACAGTTTTTGGGTTTAATGAACAAACCAGATGTTGACTGGATAGAAGGGCTTTCTCCCGCAATTTCGATTGAACAGAAAAGCACCAGCAAGAATCCGCGCTCAACTGTAGGCACCGTCACAGAAATCTACGATTATCTAAGGCTCCTTTATGCCCGCATAGGCACTCATCATTGTCCAAAGTGTGGAAGCTTGATTCGTCCTCAGAGTCCAGAGAACATCGCTAACTTGATACTTTCTGAGACAGGCAAAACTTTGGTTTTTCTTGCGCCAGTCATACGGGGAAAGAAGGGCACTCATGAACAGGTTTTTGATGACCTAAAAAAAGAGGGCTTTACAAGAATTAGGGTAGACCAGAAAATCTTTGATTCGGACACAATCAAAGATGAGGTGAATCTGGTTCGTTACGAGAAGCACTGGATAGAAGCAGTCATAGATACGATAGAGGTCTGTGATGAAGAGCGTTCCAGAATCACTGAGGCTGTAGAGCAGGCGCTGCACATCGGCAAAGGAACAATGATTGTAATCGACAGAGAAGACACGGATACAGACAAGAAACGTGAGCTCGAACGATTTGAAAACGAAACAATTTACAGCACCTTTGGCGCATGCCCAAACCACCCAGAAATCGTGTTTGAAAGGCTTGAACCCAGAATGTTTTCCTTCAATTCGCCCTATGGTGCATGCCCCAACTGCCATGGATTAGGCGAAGTCATGGAAGTTTCTGAAGACTTGGTTATTCCTGACAAAACCAAAACAATAATGAATGGAGCTCTTGCGGTTTACGGAAAAATGGACTTAAGTTGGCGTGCTCAGCAACTTGCAGCAGTTGGCAGAAAGCACGGGTTTGACATCTTTACACCAATCAACGAATTATCTGAAAAACAACTCAAAGTACTCCTGTATGGAGACCACAATCCAATTAATGGCAACTGGTCAAACGGAGCAACAATGCGTATGCAGAACGGCTGGGAAGGAATTATCCCCCAGACCATGAGACTCTATCATCAAACCGAAAGTGAATATCGAAAAACAGCTATCGAAAAATTCATGAAAACCTCAAAATGCAAAGTTTGCGAAGGAAAACGTTTGCAGCCAGTAGTGCTCGCCGTCAAAGTTTTGGACAAAAGCATAATTGACGTAACTGAACTGTCGATTGAGCAGGCAGTTGAATTCTTTAACCGTCTCCAGTCCGAACTGAATGATAAAGAACGGATTATAGCAAAGGCAATTCTTAAAGGAATTAATGAGCGGCTTGGTTTTTTGAAAAATGTTGGGTTAGGGTATCTTTCTCTTGGTCGTGCAGCGCGAACGCTTTCAGGTGGAGAAGCTCAGCGGATACGTTTAGCTACACAGATTGGCAGCAACCTCATGGGGGTTCTGTATATTTTGGACGAGCCCAGCATTGGTTTGCATCAAAGAGACAACGTTAGGCTCATCAAGACACTGCATAGGCTACGTGACATTGGAAACACTGTGATTGTCATAGAACATGATGAAGAAACAATCAGGAGCGCAGACTACCTTGTTGACATGGGTCCAGCAGCAGGTGTTCATGGAGGAAAAGTTGTTGCCTATGGGTCGCCTGCAGAAGTAATAAAAAGTGACCAAAGCTTAACAGGCAAATATCTTTCTGGAAAACTCAAGATTGACTATCCATCCCACAGAAGAAAGCCAGTTGGCTACATTGAGGTCGCAGGGGCACAAGAAAATAATCTAAAGAGTTTGTCAGTTAACCTTCCATTAGGTGTACTCTGTGGAGTAACAGGCGTTTCAGGTTCAGGCAAAAGCACACTCATGAACTTGACTGTCATGCCTGTTTTAAGAAAGATTTTCGGCGAACGAGTTGACAAAATCGGAAAACATGAATCAATCCAAGTTCCCGACTTTGTAAGAAACGTCATAGTCATTGACCAAGACCCGATAGGAAGAACCCCAAGAAGCAATCCAGCAACGTACACAAAAGTTTTTGATGAGATACGGAAGCTTTTTGCGTCAACTAAAGAGGCAAAAGCTCGCGGCTACAAGCCTGGACGTTTCTCCTTCAACGTTAAGGGCGGAAGATGCGAAACATGTAGAGGCGACGGTGTTCTTCGCATTGAAATGAGTTTTCTTCCAGACGTTTACGTGCAATGTGACGAATGTAAAGGAAAACGATACAACACAGAAACATTGAGTGTGCTCTATAAAGGCAAAAACATTGCAGAAGTTCTAGACATGACAGTTGAGGAGGCTGTCAAGTTTTTTGCGAACATTCCTCGGGTTTCCCGTAAACTGAAGACGATGATGGATGTGGGGCTAGGTTACATAAAACTGGGTCAAAGCTCTACGACTCTGTCTGGAGGAGAAAGCCAGCGAATCAAGATTACGCGTGAACTGAGCAAGCACAAGATGGGTCACGTAGTTTACATGCTAGATGAGCCGACCACAGGTCTCCATTTTGATGACGTGAAACGGTTAATCAAAGTGCTTAACAGGCTTGTAGATAAAGGCAACACAGTTTATGTCATAGAGCACAACTTGGATGTTGTTAAAAACTGCGATTATCTCATTGACTTGGGTCCTGAAGGCGGAGACTGCGGTGGAGAAGTTCTTGTTAAGGGAACTCCAGAAACGGTTTCCCAGAGTCCCCGCTCGTACACAGGTAAGTTTATGAAAAAATTGCTCAATAACAACACAAGAGGTAGCCAAGATCAGACAGGAAGCTGTGTTCATGATACAGCTAACTAGTGCATCAGACTTCAAAAGCTGTGAAATTCCTTCAGTTCCCGGAGTTTACATTTTCAGAAACCAAAAAAACATGATAATATACATTGGTAAAGCTGTTAATTTGCGGTCACGTGTTCGCAACTACTTCTCGGACTCTAACCAACCCCTCAAAACTAGGCAACTAGTCTCTAACATACGTAGCATTGACTGGATAGTAGTAAACAATGAAACGGAAGCTCTTCTGCTAGAGAACAGGCTAGTGAAACAGCATTCACCAAAATACAACATTTCCCTCAAAGACGCAAAAACGTTCGCTTACATCGCCCTAACAAAAGAAAAAACACCCAGACTGTTAACAACACGGAAAGCTTCACGCAAAACGGAAACATTTGGACCATACACTGACGGATTTACTCGCCGAGACCTTCAGAAACTGGTTGAAAAAGTTTTCAAACTCAGAACATGCAAAAAATTTCCAAAAAAGGCATGTCTAAAGTTCCATATTGACTTATGCACTGCGCCCTGCACAGGAAACGTGACCACGGAACAGTATCAACAGCAAGTGGAGGAAGCACGTGGGTTTCTTAATGGCAATTACGAACAGACTCTTGAACGGTTAACCTTTCAAATGCATGTCACATCAAAAAAACAGAATTATGAGCATGCGATGGAGCTTCAGAAACAGATTGCTTCGATCAGGCTTCTTACTCAAAAACAGATTGTGGACAAAAGACGAGACGTTGACCAGGACGTTATGGTTTTTCAGCGTTCCGGAGAACAACTACTGGTAGTTCAAATGAGCATACAGAAAGGGGTGCTTCTAGGCAAAAAAGAATACCAAGTTGAGTTCCAGTTTCAGGTAGAGCAAGAGTTTCTAAAAACGTTCTATAGCGAAAATCAGATACCCCACGAAATACTGCTAAACAAGAAATGCTGGAGCAACGAAACAGAAAAAAATGCACTAGAAAGCTTTCTCTCAACAAAAAGAGGAGCCAACGTCAAATTGACTGTTCCTCGTTCTGGAGTTAAACGGGAACTTGTGGATTTAGCAAAGAAAAACATTGAAGCATCACTAACTGAAGACAACGCACTAACCGAGTTACAGGAAGCCCTTAACCTTCCCGTAGTTCCACGAATAATAGAATGTTTTGACGTATCCAATTTAGGAAAAGAGCATCTAGTTGCGGGCATGGTCAGATTTGTCAACGGAAAACCAGACAAAAGCAACTACAGACGATTCAAAATCAAAACCGTGACAGGACAAGACGATTTTGCTGCCATGCAAGAAGCAGTTACAAGAAGATACAAACGTTTACTGGACGAAAAACAGCA
>PIXS01000327.1 GCA_003096255.1 Candidatus Bathyarchaeum sp.
AAATCTCTTATACCCAACTCCCTCCTAAATTGGAACAGGCTCAAAGTTGGGATAAGTTAGATGTACCCATTTTTCGAAAACAAGATTCTTGTTCGTTTAGTTTGTTTTCCATTAATTGATGAAAATCAAGTCCACACAAACACTCTAACCGAAAAATCTTGAACAGCGGAGTGAATTAAATTGAGTTGGATACGAAACAACAACAAAATTATCGTTGCCATAGGAGTATTTCTGATTTGTGCGGGTATCGGCGTTATACTTGTTAATCAATCTGAAATCGATGGCTTAGAAGAAACTCTCACAAATGAAACCTTAAGCGCAGAAGAAGTTTGGCGCTTCGAAGGTGCGCTTGAGTGGTGGAGAGCAACATATTTTGATGTAACAATTCCGTTGTCAACATTTTTAACACTATCAGGCCTCGCCTTGGTGGTGAGTTCCGCTCTGATTTCTGTACTTAAGGACATGGATGAGTAATAATTTTTGAGCCGAAAACAAATGACTGCTGCCAAACTGTGTTCACATTCTTTTTGCCTGAACCTGAACACGTTTTGGTTCAAAGAATACTATTTAGCTCCGACCCAAACTTTGAACGCTTCCGTTAACAAACATTAAAAGGCGTTTTTGTGTGGTATGAGAAGGTTTCGTTGTGAAATGGTTGAGGTAAACAAAGCTAAGCACGCCCTTGTTTTAGCTGCTGGTAAAGGAAGCCGACTAAAAGATTACACAAAACAAAAGACAATCCATTATATCGATGGGGTACCCCTTCTGGGAATAATCCTTCAAGGCCTTAAAGACGCTGGAATACAAAGCGTCGTTATTGTTATTGGATATGAAGCAGACAACATACAACAAGAGATTGGCAACAACTATTTGGGACTAAATATCACTTACGTAGTGGCCAAAAACTGGGAAAAAGGAAACCTGCACTCTTTTTTGTCTGCTAAAAGTGCACTAAAAGACAATTTCATTCTTTGCATGGGTGACCACATTTTTGATAGCAGAATCGTAGAAAACCTCATCCGCTTTGAGCATAAAAATTCAATAGTTCTGGCTATTGACCGTGTTGGACATGCTTCGGATGACACAAAAGTGCTGGAACAGGACGGAGTGATCCTGAACATTGGAACTGGTATACATCCCTCAAACGGTGTGAATACTGGATTTTTCTTATGTTCTCCGAAAATGTTCTCATATGCAGAAATGGTTGCAGAACAAGGGAAAGAAGAACTGGATGACTGCATTCGAGTCGCTGCTAAAAATAAAGATACCCAAGTGCTTGATGTGAGTGGACACTATTGGGTAGATGTATACAATAAAGAGGATCTTGAACGAGCAAAAATGGTTCTAGCTAAGAAATTTGGCAAAAAAGAGCAAAACAGAAAATAGAAAAAACCGAATGCTCTCTGTTTATTCTTCATTTAACTCGTTGTAGCCTTTTACGTATAGTACCCAACCGAGCATCCAGATTAACATTACAACAGGAAGTCCAAGTAATGAGATCGTTTTTTTGAATTTAGTTATTTTTGACATTATCGTTGCGCCCAAATCTTTGTTACTGCAAACGATGTAAGGGTTTTATGAAGAGAAAATAAATATTTGAATTAACTTTAAAACCCTGCTTTTGGTCAACTCCAAAAAAAGATTCCGCCAACAAAATTCCACACGGCTAAAAATGTGAAACTTCATTTCTGTAATGCTTTCAGTTCTGCATTAACTGCAACTCTAAGCTCTACAGCAGCATCTTCAGGCGAAATCATGTTAATGTACATCCCTGTGCTTTTCTCAAAACCTGCCCACGTAAGAACCTTAGGATAAACTTCCAAATGCCAATGATAGCAATCCTGCGCATCTTCTTGTAAGATCGTGTGAAAACCAAAATTGTACGGTGGATCGTTTAGCAGTGATTTTAATGTCCCTAAACAAACTCGTAACGTTTCCGCCAAGTCTTTCACTTCGTCCTGTGACATGTTTACCATGTTGGATTGATGCCGTTTAGGAAAAACCCAAAACTCCATGGGGTTGACACTTGCGTAAGGAGCGAAAACAACAAAACTTTTGTTTTTCCAAATAAACCGGGGACCAGACTTTTCCTTTTTTATTATGTCACAAAATATGCATTTACCGTTTTTGTTCCAAAACTGTTTGCTTGCTTTCAGTTCTTCTTCCAATGTTGTTGGAAGAAACGGAGTTGTAATCAGTTGGCTGTGCGTATGCGAAAGAGATGCGCCAGCATTTGCTCCATGGTTTTTGAACACCGCAATATGCTTCACGTATGGTTTAGTAGAAAGCACATTAATTCGGTCAAGATACGCATTTATTGTGTGAATAAGCTGTGAAATTCGTGCAACTGAAGGATGTTCATCGTGACATGACGACTCCACAATGACTTCATGATGACCAACCGCGTTAACTAGTTGTGAACTTTTTGTAATTATTTCCTCTTTTTGTTTTGGGACCACAAACGCTGGATAAATGTTAGGAATGACTCTTAGCACCCAATCTTTGAGCCGTAAGTCTCCATGTTCTTTTTCTTTTATTATCTTTCCATCTGCTAACCTATACACCAGCACTGCTGGTGGCGTAAGATGCTCGTTTCCGGGGCAAAGCGGACATACGCCTTCCTGTTTTGTCTCTTGTTTTTTTACAAAATCTGTAGGTCGTTTTTTGCGGTTTGACGCAATCACAACCCAACGGTTCAACAAATAGTCTTTACGAACTTCATTACTTGCCATTTTGTTTCCAACTAAACATCTGTTTCGTTAGAAGAATTTTGAGCTTTCTTAAGGTCCACAAGTTCTTGATAGCGAGCAATAGTTGATTTAGCTGCTTCATCCCAACTGAACATGTCCAAAACACGTGCACGACCGTTTTTTCCATACTGTATTCTTTTCTGTGGGTCAACTATTGCGCTAGTGATTCCCCACGCGATGTCCGCGGGGTCGTTTGGGTTAATGTGAAAACCGCATTGGTCTGAACCGCTGATACTGACTATTTCGCGCATTCCGCTGGTTCCTACAGCTCCTACGACTACTGGTTTTTCCATGCTCATTGCTTCAAGTGTTACTATTCCGAAAGGTTCATACAAACTAGGATACGCTGCAACATCGCACGCTGCGTAGTGAGCGATTCGTTCCTCTTCTGGAATAAACTCAAAACGGAACTTAACCACATCCTGTAGCCGCAAGTTGCGCACAAGCCCTTCAAGATAGTCGCGCATGTCGCCTAAACCGACTATTACAAGTTTTGCGTTTGGAACTTTTTGCAAAACGTAAGGCATTGCCCTGATGAGTTTGTCTACACCTTTGATCCAGACCAGTCTGCCTACAAACAGAATCATCATATCGTCGTCTTTAAGACCATATTTGCTTTTTATTTCTTTGATTCGCTCTTGGCTTACCTGTTCGGGGTTGTATTTTTTTGGGTCTACACCGTTGTAGCAGACTCTGATTTTTTCTGCGGGGAATCCTGCTTGTATTAGTTCATCTTGCATTGCATACGAAACGGTAATGACCATATCTGCCATCTGTCCGCCCCTGTTTTCTATGCTGCTTACTACGCCTGAGCCGTTTCCGAGGGTTCGTCCGCGTTCGTTAGAGTGCACATGAAACGCTAACGGGATTCCCAGCTCTTTTTGAACAGTAATCCCTGCGATAATCGACAACCAATCATGCGCAACAACAACGTCAAACTTGAAGTCCTCGCCTCTGACTAGCTCGTTAATCAGTTTTGCGGCGCTTAAGTAATTGTACATCAAAGTTTTCGAGAAAAACTTGATTCCTCTGCCCCACTTTTTAACGTCTTCTGCGACCACGTCTGGCAGTGAATCTGATACGTCGATGTGTACTGGGCGGTGAATCTCTATGCCTCTTAGGAGCTCTCTTGTTGGTAGGCTTCCTTGGTCGTCGTTCATGGTGAAAACGCTTACGTCGTGACCAAGTAAAAC
>PIXS01000328.1 GCA_003096255.1 Candidatus Bathyarchaeum sp.
CTCTTTGGGACGAAGTTAAAGATCGTCTTAATGATAGTGCTTTTGATCTTTCTGGTGGTCAGCAGCAGCGTTTGTGTATAGCTCGAGCGTTGGCTGTTGACCCTGAAGTTATACTCATGGATGAGCCTTGTAGTGCTCTGGACCCTGCTGCGACAGCGAAAATTGAGCAACTGATAAGAATCCTTTCGACGGATTATACAGTTGTTATTGTTACCCACAACATGCAGCAAGCCTCACGGGTCTCTGACTACACTGTCTTCCTGTATCTGGGGAAGATAATCGAGCAGGGCAGAACAAGTACCATCTTTGAGAATCCACAGCACGAGTTAACTGAACAATACATAACTGGAGAATTTGGTTAGGTGAACAAAAATGAAGAGATTAATTGACGCAGGGTTAGAACAGTTGGCGAGCATGCTCTTTCGCATGGGGGAGCTTGCTCAAAAAACCGTTTCGTTATCCATCATGAATTACCTTGAAGGAACCCACTCTCCCGAGCAAGTCAAGAATCTTTCAGACACGTTGTCGGATATGGCGGAACCAATTGAGGACATGGCCTTTGAGATTATTTCCCGATTTCAGCCTGTTGCTTCTGACCTCAGAATCTTGAAATCATACATGAAAATCTGCTACGACTTCAGACGATACGGAAGATATGCCCTTGACATCTCACAAATCTATGAACGCGTAAGAGGAATGGAAGAATGCGACACATCTTTCAGAAAACCTATCGAAGAAATGGGTTTAGAAACTCTGGAAATGGTTGGAACCAGCATTATGTCTCTTAGGAACCACGATGCAGAGCTTGCAAAAACCTTGTCGGAGATGGAAAAACGGGTTGACGCGCTGTACTACAGTTACCTCGACAAATTAGTTGAAACTAAAACAACAACTGGATGCACCATTTCTAGTTTGCTTGTGGTGAGGTATCTTGAAAGAATTGCTGACCATGCTACCTACATTGGAGAATCTATTGTCTATCTGGCAACTGGACAGAAATCGAGGTTAAGATAAAAAATTAAACTGTAAAGGAGGGAAGAAATTGGCTAAGAAAAGTTATGCTTGGTTTGAAAGAAGCCGTAGAACAAAACTGTTGGACCTAGCTCAAGAACAGATAACAACAGCACTTGACACAGTAAACCTGCTTAATCAGGCAATGAAAGAAGCTTCAAAAGGAAAGGTAACAGAAGCAAGAAAACACATTGACAAACTGTTTATAGTGGAAGAAGAAATCGACCACTTACGAACCGAAGTTTTCAAAGAGCTTTCAAAGGGAGCTGCCCTATTTGCTGACTACCGTGAAGACCTACTGCACCTAGTGAAACGTCTAGACACCTTTGCTGACCACGTGAAAGACGCTGCAAGGTGCATAGTAATGCTCGGAGACAGCAAAATTCCAGACGAACTTTGGGAAAAAGCCCTCGGTATCACCAATACTCTAGTGGATTGTGCTACTACCCTACGTAAGAGCATTGAAAACATCTCTGCAAAGCCAGAGGAAGCAAAAGCAGGCGCTCACAAGGTTGAGGAAATTGAAGCAGGAATCGACAAGGAATATCTGGTTACAAAATCTCTGTTCATAAAATACGCTGAACAGATGAACAGTGGAGTCATGATAATCTTTGACGACATGGTTGAATTCCTTGAAGAGGCTGCTGACATGTGCGCTGACACCGCTGACTATATTGTTACGCTCGCAAGTTCCGAGTAAACAAACCCCTTTTTTATTTTCCCTCTTTCTTTTGGTTTCTTAGGGTTTCTGTTTTTGTTCATTTATTGGTTTTAATTAAAGATAAGAAAAGCAATAAGCACTAGTAACTAATTGATTAACAATGGTTTGTAATGTGGTGTTTATCGTGGTGAAATCTTTTGGAACGGTGGTTTGCTAAGCGAAGAAAATCCAAGGTTCTTGAAATAGCAGACCGGCAGATGACCTTAGCCATTGATACTGTAGTTGAGCTTGAAAAGTCGATTAATGCTGCCCTTCATGGTAACAAGAAAAAGGCAAAGGCGTCTTTTGATAAGCTTTCTAAAATCGAGCATGAAATTGATGAACTTCGACGCGTAGTGTTTGAGGAATTAACATGCGGAAACCTTGTGTCAAAAGACCGTGAGGACATAATGCACCTTGTGAAGCGGTTAGACCAGATGGCTGACCACGTGAAAGACGCGTCAAGGGCAGTTATTTTGCTTTTAGACGCAGAGGTTCCAGAGGCGATGTGGAAACAGTTTGGTGAAACCGCTCAAGATTTGGTTGTTTGTGCAACTACTTTGCGTAAATCCATTGAGCAGTTAGCTGTTGACCCTGATAAGGCAATGGAGCTGGCGAAACAAATTGATGTGCTTGAAGGAAAAGTGGATGAAAAGTATTTGACATCTAAGGCTATGCTTCTGGAGTACTCAAAAGAAACTGACGCTGCAACAATTATGATACTCAAAGATTTGATAGAGGAAATGGAGCATGTTGCTGACGCGTGTGACGACACAGCGGATTATGTCAGGATTTTAACAGTTTCTAGGGAAGCTTCTTAATCCTTTCTTTTTCAGTTGAATGTGGTTTTTAGCCACTCTTCTATTTCGTTTCTTACCTGTCTAACTCCTTTCATGATTTCTTCTTCTGAACCTTGGAATGAATTAGGGTCCTTGAATGAGTGGTGGATGACTTTGTCTCCTGGAAAGAATGGGCAGGCTTCTTTGGCGCTGTCACAAACTGTTATAACGTAATCAAATTTTTGTTCTCGAAACTCTTCGATGCTTTTTGAGCGGTTCTTTGAAATGTCTAATCCAATTTCTGCAATTGCTTTAACAACGTAGGGGTTGACTTTGGTTGGAGAAACTCCTGCACTGGATGCTTCATATTTGTCCCCTCGAAGACTGTTTAGAAGTGCTTCTGCCATTTGCGAGCGGGCAGAATTGTGGGTACACAGGAAAAGAACTTTCTGTTTCAACGGTTTGTCCTCGGTAAGTTAATGTTGCGGTTGTTTTTTACCTGTTCTTCTGC
>PIXS01000329.1 GCA_003096255.1 Candidatus Bathyarchaeum sp.
GCAATCACAACCTCAGCAAAAGGGGCAGAAGCAGCCGCCTTAACTGCCCCAACCAAATTAGTTGCAGCATCTGAACTCGGGCGGTCAGCTGACCTCTGGGAAGCCACCATTATCACGGGCACAGGCAGGTCTTGGAGAGCAAAACTCAGGGCTGCTGCAGTGTACCCTAACGTGTCGGTTCCGTGGGCTACCACAACGCCTGATACGCCATTTCTGATGTGTTTGGCAACCGTTTTCGCGGTTTCAATCCAATGTTTCGCGGTGATGTTTTCGCTGAAAATGCTGAAAAGAATCTCCGTGTCCACCACAGCTATTTCTGAAAGCTCAGGAACCACGCTGTACAGCTCGCTGGCAGAAAGGGCGGCGCGTACACCACCTGTTCTGTAGTCAACTCTGCTAGCTATTGTGCCTCCAGTGCTTACGATGGCTATCCGAGGCAAACTTTTGTTCTGTTCTGGAAGTGGCGGAGGCTTAAACTTTGGTTTGATTCCCTCACCCACCTTTTCTATCTGTGTCGACTCGTCTATGCGAACTCCCACATTGTAGCCGCTCTTCATCTTAACTACAACATGGTATTCGTCCCCAATCTCTGAGCGGGGAATAAGGATGCCCTCCCAGCTCTCATTATCTTTGGTTACCTGAATCACATCACCGATTTCGGCTCCCGCACTCTTCAAAAGCTTTAATGCATATCCCCTGTAACCCGGAAACTCTTCACTCAATCCCGTCTTCTCCTGTTTCAGTTCTCTTCAGCGGAAGATGCTGAAAACATATTCCATTACTTATACCAGTTTATTAAAGGATTCAGTAAGGGCATTTGGAGATGCAGTTTGTCACAGCTGTAGCCGAACTCAAGTTAAACTGCTTCAGTAATTCCTACTCTATCAGCTGCATCTATAGCTCAAAAGCAGCTATCTCTTCACTATCGATATTGTATTCTGGTTCTTCCAGTGCAGTGGTCCAAAGGATTGTGAAGAAATTTTGCATCCCAGAAATCAAACTGGGATTGTTTGACAATAAGGCAGGAGACTCTGACAGTCTAGCATTCGGGTCTGTGATAATCAAAATTTCTTTTCCATCATATATATTCATCACAGTTTCTGGCGGAGAAGGAAGAAACCTGACCTCGCAGCAAATGTCTTTACTGAGGAAATTCAAAATTTTGGTAGCCGCTCTACTTTTTTCAGGTCTATCTATGATGATGCGGCACTTGACGCCTCTATCCTTGGCTCCCTTCAGTGCTTCAGAGAACATGGAAATTTTTGAAATCCGTTTGTAGGAGCTTACGATGTTAATGGATGATTGGGCGTTTTCGATAGAATTCTGTATCTTATATATGATGGCTTCCTTTGAAGGAACCCAAACAAATTCTGCTTTTTCTGTCAGCTGTTCCTCTTTGTTGGCGTTAAACTCGTCAAGCAATCTTTTGACCTTTGAGGTTATTGTATTCAACTCTCTATGTTTCTGTTCAAGTAAGAATGTGGCTCCTTTTTTCAGTGGTATTGCTTTGAATTTGGTTGGTCGGCTGATTACTTTTTCAATCAACCTTGATCTCTCAAGGTCTGCTGTTATGCGATAAACATCCTGTCTTGCTATGTGCGTGTTTTTGGAAATTGTTTTCGCATCTAGACATCCAAAATGGCAGAGTGTCAAGTAGATTTTTGCTTGACACAGGGTTAATCCTAACCCTTGTAAAACCTCTACCCCCCTGTTAGAAGTTGACATTCCCCTTCAGTTACATTTACGTCGTTTTTAGTTAAAAAACTTGTGTTTTGTCAGTGGGACACCGACTTACCACATTTTAACTACGACTAAAAGCAAAGAGGTAGACCGTGAAAAAACAAAAAATATGGAGATGGAAATTATGAACCTGAAAAATAAAACAAAAATTACCACTATCGCATTAATTTCGATATTGGCTATGTCGGCGGTACTCTTTACTTTACCAATAACCATCGCCCAGGACGAGCCAGGAACTTGGCAGACGTATCCCTTCCTTGGTGCTATACCTAACCCAGTAGGAAAAGGTCAGACAGTGCTTTTCCACGTCGGAATTTTCCAGCAACTCCTTAGCGCACAGATGGGCTGGGAAGACATAAGCATAATCATTGAGAAACCTGACGGAACAACAGACACAATTGATGGCATTAGAACCGACTCGACTGGAGGAACAGGAAAAACATACACGCCTGACCAAGTAGGAATATATCTCTGTAAAACACACTTCCCTGCACAAGAAATAACTGCAACCAAAAGGGCTCCAGGTGGTGCCCGAGGCGCGCCCCCGTTGCCTATTGGTACTGTAATGCTAGAAAGCGAAAGCGCGGTACTTGAACTTGAGGTACTAGAGGATCCAATAACCTATTATCCTGATAATCCGCTTCCAAGTGAATACTGGACACGACCAATAGATGCACAACTTAGATCATGGCAAAGAATTGCTGGTAACTGGCTAGCTGCAAGCAACGAGTTCCCTAGCGCCGTACCTGGTAACGAAGAAGCACCAGAGACTGCGCATATCCTGTGGACAAAAGAGCTAACGCAAGGAGGCTTAGCTGGAGCGACAGATACGCGTGTTCCATATTGGGCCTTTAGTCACGGAGATGCATACGAAGGCAAATGGCAAGATCGACTCATCATCAACGGCATACTCATCTATGATCATCGTTCTAACGACGAGCCATACTATTATACTGCTGTAGATGTGCGTACCGGTGAAGAACTCTGGAAGAAGGTCATTGAGGAAGGATCGATAGCCTTTGGTCAGAACATGGTATGGGAAGGCTATAACCATCATGCCGTTTACCCGTACTTCTGGGTAACTTCAGGCTCTACTTGGTATTCGTATGACCCCTATACTGGAGAAATGGAATTCACAGTGGAGAACGTACCTTCTGGCACCACACTTACTGATGAAAACGGCTGGCTCTATAGGGTCGGTCTCAACTTTACTAGTGGTGAAGGATATATCTGGAGCTTGACCGATCTTGTCGAACCCTTCGGCGAAGACAGTCCCGCTCCGGGAAGTTGGCTTCCAGCTGGCTCCTTCTATGGACGCAGACATGCCACATATGACGCAGCAGCAGTCAATGAAACCACACAAATACCCCTAGAAGCGACCACACGTGCATACCTATCAGAATTCACGTTCGCAGCTGACCATTGCCCAGGTGGTAGCGGCGTGATCCGTGGAATGGCTTTGGGTGACAAAATATTTGGTCTACAATACAGTTCATCAGAAATCAAAACTTGGGCTATCAGCTTGGAAGAAGGACATGAAGGAACTTTGCTGTACAGCGAAACTTGGACAGCACCAGCTGAATGGGTCAATGGTAACTTCGAAATAGAATTCAACGCACTAAGCTTAGAGGATAGCGCTGCGGTTATTTGGACAAAAGACACTCTGGAATACTATTGCTTCAGCACTGACACGGGAAAACTCGTGTGGGGTCCAGCTGAACCCGAATATTACATGAACTATTATGGTTGGACAGAATTTCTGGAGCGCCCACCATTTATTTGGGATGGCAAGCTCTACTCAACTGGTGCCGGAGGGCACATCTACTGCTACGACATCACTAACGGCGATGTCATATGGGACTACATTGCAGACGATCCCTACCAGGAATACTTGTTCGCTAACGAATGGTGGCAGTTCTTCCTATTCATTGCTGACGGCAAACTCTACTCAGCTCATCTGGAACACTCTGCTATAGAACCTATGCCACGTGGTGCACCATTCTTATGTCTTGACGCACAAAATGGTGATCTCATATGGAGAGCCGATGGTTTGTTCCGTTCAACCCGTTGGGGAGGACGTGGAATCATTGGCGACAGCGTAATGGTGAGCTTTGATACCTACGACAACCGCATCTATGGTGTTGGTAAAGGTGCAAGCGCCATAACTGTTGAATGCCCACAAGACGCAACAACTGACTCAGGTGTTACACTCAAAGGCACTGTTATGGATGTGTCTCCAGGATGTCTATCAGACACTAATATACAAATACGCTTCCCGAAAGGAGTTCCTGCAGTAGCTGACGCATGCATGAGCGAATGGATGCTGTACGTATGGAAACAATTTGCGCGCCCAATGGACATAACTGGTGTTCCAGTGAAGCTAGAGGCGGTCACTCCTGGTGGTACCCTTGAATATATCGGCACTACGACAAGCGACGCATATGGCAACTATGGCTTTGGTTGGTACCCTGACCAAGTAGGTCTATACATGATCATAGCTACCTTTGAAGGCTCTGGCGCATACTATGGTGCTACAGAAACAACTTACCTAGAAGTTTCTGAGCCCATGATCGTAGATTGTCCAGACCCATGTCCCGATATGCCTGATGATATTGGCGAACGACTAGACACACAAACAATGTACATTCTGATACTCATAGTGCTGGTCATAATAGCAATAATAATCGCCATATACTGCTTGATGAAATGCCGCAAATAGCAACACAACACAAAATCAAATCCCCCTTCCCTTTTTTCTATGGGAAGTAAAACATTGAATAAAGAGAAAGGACTGAAAAGGTTTCAAGCACAAAACATGAAAATTACCAAGGATAGTGGAAAGGGTTTTTCATGTTTTCAGTCTCCATAATAAGCATGCTGAAACCTCAGCAAACCTTGTCTCTTTATTTGCGAAATAAAAAGTCAAACAAAAACAGGCTGAGTAGGCTCCCACGCAGGAAATGAACTTTACATGTATTGAAAAGTTTCATCTTAAAATTCCTCAGTTTGCTTGTGTAGGAGCCTCAGCAAACCCGTGTTTGTGTTTCTGTGAAAAATGAAAAGACAGTTTCATTGCTTCAGTCAAGTTGTTTGGAGACATATGGTCCATCATAGCTGTAGCCGAACTGTTTGTAGTATTGTTTTGTTCCAAGGGCGCTTGTTACCGCAATTTTGCCTCGATTGTAGTCTTCTTTGGCGGTTCGTTCAGCTTCAGACAAAAGAATGCTGCCATAGCCTTTATGCTGCCACGCTCCTGAAACATGTTTACCTACTGGAACCAAAGGCCCGAAAACTCGGAGTTCGCGGACTATCCCTGTCGTTTCAGGAACTATTTCAGGTCTACTAGCGCTCTCTGATGGAATACGTAATCGGACGTAACCAAGCAGAATGTCGTTAACTGTGTCTTCAGCGGAAATGAACAGTTCAGTTCCACCTGAAGCCTCTTCCGAGACTGTCTTGATTTCGATTTCTTTTGGGTCAGGCTTCACTTTATCCTTTAGCCATCTATGTCCCACTTCGCGGCATCTTATGCAACGGCATCGCAATCCTTCTGCTCCGAGCTTCTCCAAGGCAATTTGTCTAAGGTTGCTCAGTTTCACTCCAGCCTCAATGAGGTTGGCGGGGATGTCCCTTTGAACCCTCATGATTCTGACCCACGGAGGAACAAACTTTTTCAGTTCCGCGATTAACTGAGCAGCCTCATCTGTGGTGTAGGGGTTATAGTCTCCCTGTTTCCACCAATCATACACTTTTGTTCCCTTAATCACCAAGCAAGGATAAAGTTTGATCATATCTGGCTTAAAATGTGGGCTCGAAAAAATTTCCTTGAAGCCTTTGAGGTCACGTTCAAAGCTTGAGCCTGGCAAACCTGGCATAAGATGGTAAACAATCTTCAAACCTGCGTCCTTCATTATTCTGGTGGCTTCTACAACATCCTTTACTTGGTGACCCCTATTAACGCCCGCATAAATGTCATCGTAAACATTCTGGACTCCCAGTTCCACTCTTGTTACGCCCATAGAAAGCATCCTGTCAACCTGCTCTCTTTTTGCCCAGTCAGGTCTAGTTTCGACGGTGATTCCAACATTGCGGATTCGGCTGGTCTCCGCCAGCTTTTTTGCTTCATCCAAGGAACCTGACTTCTGTTCTGTTATGGCATCTAAGCACTGCTTAACAAAATTTTCTTGATATTCGAGGGGCGTGCTGGGAAATGTGCCGCCCATGACGATAATTTCCACCTTGTCAACCTTGTGTCCTATAGCCTCTAACTGCTTGATGCGGGTTCTAACCTGATTGTATGAATTGTAGCTGTTTTGTGCCCCCCGTAGGGCAGCTGGTTCATGACCCGTGTAGCTTTGAGGAACACCCTCAGTAGGTCCCCCAGGACAGTATGCACAAGGCTCATCTTTGGGGCAGGGCGAAGGCTCCGTCATCACAGCAACTACTGTTACTCCTGAGATGGTGCGAACTGTTTTTCTTCGCAGTATTGGAAGCAGTTTTGCGCTTTCTTCAGGTGTGAGGTGCCTGATTATTTCCGCGTTGGATGGAACCTTGTTTAGTTTGTGTTTTCCTGCAATTTTGATTTTAATGTGGTCAACGTCCCTTTTTGTGGGCGTTGGCATCTCCATTAGGCGCTGAATAATCTCTCGGTACGGGGCACTGCTCATCAGTTTCATCTACAAAATATGCTCGGAAGCTTTCAGATAAAGCCTACAGTTCTTGCCTAAAGTCTTGTGCACACGGCAACATGACCCTTCAGTTGATTATCATTATTCAATGTGACAACCTTCAGCTGTGCTCTCTCAAGAACTTCAGTGAAGCTTTCTTGTGTGAACGATTTTTTGAATCCAGTTACTGCAAAGGTTGCTTGGGGTTTGCTGACTCTTTTCATTTCAGAGAGGGTTTTTGTGGGGTCTGGCATGTTTTGTAGTACGGTTATGACGAAGATTTTGTCGAATGTGTGGTCTGGGAAGGGTGTGTTGTCTGCGTCTGCAAGAATGATGGCTACGTTTGTCATGTTTTTTGTGCGTTTTTTTGCTTCCACGAGAGCCTTCTGTGACAAGTCTATGCCCACCACCAGTCCAACTTGTTTGTTGATGTGCTGAAACAGGAAGCCTGTTCCACATCCCAAGTCTAAGACAAGCTCATTGGAGTCCAGCTCTATGCTGTTTAGTATGTCTTCTATTTTGCTGTCCTGTTCTCCCATGTACTGCACATTATAGATTGCAGCTTGCCTGTCATAATGTTGCATGTTACTGCGCTTTTCTTTCCATTCCTGCATACTTCTCAGAACTTTTATCTGCTTTCACTCTTCTAAAGATTGTTGGCGACAATAATGTCCAGCAGAAATCCCGTGGCTACTTTAGATAATCCATCTGTTGAAGAGGCTGCAGAGTTCATAAAAGGGGCTTTTTCAGAACGGAGAGCCGTGATTCTTGTAGGTAACTGCTGGGTCGACTACACGGGACGGGCAAGCTCAAAACTGGAGCCCGGAGAACGCATCGTTATGATTAAAGAGGACGGCTCAGTTCTGGTTCACCGCCCTAGTGGATACGAGCCAGTCAACTGGCAACCCCCAGGATGCATATTCCAAACGCGCGTAAAAGGGAAGACTTTGCGGGTTAGGGCTGTCCGCCGTAAACCCATCGAATCAGTCAACATCTTCTTTGACAAACTTTATCTCATTTCCACTATGCGCTTGATTGACAGGGGAGAATTTTCTTTGCACGCAAGTGAGGCGGACATGCAGCGGGCAATTCTTCTTGATCCATCCCTTTTTGAGGAGGGCTTTGCACCAATATCATACGAAAAGAAGGTTGAGCCCGGCTTTGTGGACGTTTATGGTGTTGACAGAGACGGAAGGCTGGTCGTGGTTGAACTGAAAAGGAGAACCGCTGGAAGAGATGCGGTGCTGCAGCTGGCAAAATATGTTGACTACGTGAAAACTATGGCGAACAGAGAACTTAGGGGAGTTCTTGTGGCTCCACGATTAGCCAAAGGCGCTCAGGCAATCTTGTCAAGTTTAGGACTGGAATTCAAAGCCTTAGACCCTAAGAAATGTGCCGAGATTTTGCGAAAATCAGAAGGCCGAAAACTTGCCGACTTCTTCTGAAAGTTTTATCTTACGTAGTAGGGTTTCTTTTCTTTCTTCAGCTTGTTCATTGTGTTGA
The DNA here is from genome assembly GCA_003096255.1 of Candidatus Bathyarchaeum sp. The sequence goes on from PIXS01000329.1 coordinate 7,911, forward strand.
CTAAAACGTAGTCACAGTCTTTGCCCCACAGGAGCCATCGCAAGCCGTGATAGAAACGCAGAAACTCGATGCCTTTGGTTGTGGTTCGGTAATAGTTTTCAGTTTCCTTTTTTACGCTTACAAGCTTCAGAAGCATCATGACCGGCAAATATTTTTCGAGGCTGTCGCGGTCTAGGTCGCAGCCGGTTAAAATCTCTTTTTCGTTGGAGCCCAAGGTAGCCACCCGCAGGATGTCGGCGACAACATCAAACTCCTTTCTCTCTTCAGTCATCAAAGCCCCACTCGACCTCATACAAATGGGTATTCAAGCAACTTTAACGCTTGTTTCAAAGGTGCTAATATGTCGGGGTGGATAGAAAAAACCTCTATGGTGCTGTTTTAGCTGACGTAGAATGGATGCTGCTCCTTCTTTTTCATCTGCTCTAAAAGGCGTACTAAAAGGAAATCGTTGTCTTTTCCCCACAGAAGCCACCTGAGGCGATGATATGTATTCAGAAATTCTAATCCTTTGTCAGTTGTTCGGTAATACAAGTCATCATTGTCATCTATAGTGAGCAAACTCAATTCCGCTAAAGCTGACAAATAATTCTCCATGTCCATTGAATCTAGTTTGCATTGATCCATGATTTCCCCCTCATTAGAGCCTTTGGCTGCTACTCGCAGAATCTTTGCAACTACTTGGACTTCGTTTTTTTTCCTCGTTTTTCTACACCGCCCAGAATATTCTTATTAAAAATGAGATTGATTGAAAAGCATATTAATGCTTATTTCAGTCCCATCAATAGGTAAACCTCAGATAGTAAATAACTCTAGAAAAAAACCCACAACAAAAAACAGCTTTCTTAACATAAAATGATTCATAAATCATCCTACTTAGTGAAGTAATCTGTTATTTGCTTCAGTATTGGAGACATCTCCACAACTCCCGCAGCTTCGTCTTTTTTAGGGTTTATAAGTGATGCTTCACTTCCTTTTAATTGACCGAAAATGTTCACGTATGCGAATGTAACTAGGAATGTAGTGTGTCGTAACATTTAATACATGATTTGTTGTGTCTAATAGAGGGCTTCCCGTGCAGGAGAAAAAATCCGTAATTTTTACTAATAAATACCAAAAAGACAAAGAGAAGACAGGGAATTTCCAACAATCACAAACTAAAACTGGTCACCGTTTAGCAAATTTCATCTCATTATTTTTGGCTCCGCCAACAATGGCTATAGTGGCTATTATTTCCTTTTCCCTTTGGTCACCTATTGGTTTAGGGTTTCTTTCTGCACCGTATAGTATGCTTCTTTGCTTTTTGTGCTTTGTTTTATTCCCCTTCTTTTCCGTTCTTTATTTCTACCGAAGGAAGAATCTCGATTTATACATATCAAAAAGAGAAGCCAGAACGCCGTTTTACTTGGTAGCAATTACTAGTTATTCATTTGCGACTCTACTTTTCTGGGCTACCAACACCAGGATAATGTTTTTGTTAGCTTTAGGCTCTCTCATCGTTTCGATATCTCTTATGGGCGTGAATTTGTTCTGGAAGGTCAGTATTCATTGTGCAGGTGTTAGTGGACCAATTTTTGCACTCATCTGCGTTTTTGGAATAAACGCAGTACCCCTAACTTCAATTGTAGGATTAGTAGGTTGGTCCAGGCTAAAATTAAGAAACCATACATTCGCACAAACTCTCGCAGGAACACTAATCTCTTTGACTATTGTGCCAGTGGTGTTTTCATTGCTTTACATTTAGGGCATTGTTCTATTATGCACACGCATCCTGCAGTCTTTAATAATTAGCAAATTCCCACTCCAAGAGGCATTGACCTACAAAGTCAATTGGCCAAGGAGTTCCCAAATCGTTGAAGTAAAATTCTGCTCTTTGAATATTGCTCATTGAATAAAATTGTTTTTTAAGATGAATAATGTCTTCAAAATCTGCAATAATGTTGGCACATCGCAAATCATAGAAACCGCCAACAAATGTGGTCAAGAATACTAAATTGGGAATTGCAAGTAATTGTTTTTCAGTTTGAGATAAGCCACTTTTCTTATCGACCTTTACGTAAACATCTATTATCCCTTTGTATCCTAGCTTTTTAAGATCGATTGATATGGTAGAAAGGTTTAACACATTATTTTCTTTCAAAAATCTGTATCTTTGAGTAACCGTATTTAGTGAAACTTTAAGATTTCTTGCCATATTACTAAATGAAATACGGGAATTTTCCATAAGCATTTTAATGATGTTTCTGTTAAGCGCATCAAGAGTTACAGCTTTGTATGTTGTGTCAGGTTTTTCAGTTCTTTGTAATGGTTTTTTCCTTTCCGATAAATCAACAATGACGTTTTCTGGATGCCACTTGTTAACCCATGGGTCCGAAAATAGCAGCACGTCCACACTTTTTACAAAAGAATTTTGGTCTATTTTTGCAACCACTTCAGTTAGTTGATTAGATTTTTTTGTTGTAATTAACCCGTATAAACTGTACTTGCCTAATGACACGTTTGTTAAGTCAATTGCACACGTACATTGCAATTGTGGGAGAGTTTTTAGAAACTGAGCGATTTTTTCTTGATGA
>PIXS01000330.1 GCA_003096255.1 Candidatus Bathyarchaeum sp.
AACGCTGGCAACGAAGACACCAAAGATTATCCACATGCTCCACGTTTTCTTATCATCCACAAGCGTCTGAACAATCAGCAGGGCAAGGGCGGCAACAAAAGTCACAATGAAGACTTCAGTCAGGGTCAGGATTGTTGCAGCAGCAGACACAACAAATACTGTCATAAGAAGAGCAGTCAAGCCATACGTGATTTTAGGCTTCTTGAAGTCATAGTTCAGGTCTACTTTCAGTGCTCTAATTGCCAGTAACGGAATTAAGCCTTCAAAAAGGTCTGCTAGTGACCAAACAAGAGCAAACTCTAGTGTGTAACCAACGTAAAGACCCATGAAGACACAGCTTAGGTATCCTGCTATGCTTCCCCATACACCGAACCAAAGTGCTAAGGGAACAAAGACGGCTGCGGCAACATACAGGCCAGAAACGCCTGGTGCTGGCGGTACAGGAGCCTCGATAACTGCCCAGATGGCAAGTGCCGTACACGCGATTGTTGAAATTGCGCATGCGACTGGTTGTCTCCATGTAATTCCCATTTTTGTTTCAGCCCCAAAAATTTCTGACATAATTTCATTTCAATTGCAGCTACGTTTTATTGTTGACTATAAAAGTTTATTCCACTCTGTCTATTTGTGCCCGCAAATGTTAAAAATCAAACGTTTCCATTAAATCATGGGTTAAACCAATAATGCAACTTAAGTATTGTGTTGTCATCGGGAGAACAAAAAATGAATGTTAAAGAAATTGTGCTGATTATCGTATGTGGCGTAGCCATTACGTTGCTGACGGCGCTGTATTCATCAGACATGACTGTGGGGTTAGGTGCATCGATAACAGGTTACGGTCTTCCGTTGCTTTGGCTGAAACAAGTGACGTACGTCGTGCCTGGAACACCTGACGAGTTTTCGCTGAACGAATCAGGAATTAACCTGCTAGCTGACCTCATATTCTGGATCGCAATCGTGGCAGTAATCTACATCGTCTACAAGCAAATCAGAAAATAACAGCACGCTCCATTCCAATGCCCTCGTCTAGATAGATGTGACTATAAATCTAGAACACTCAAGAAACAGCAAAAAAGGTGGTTTGTGGTTAGATCGCTTTGCAGCTGAAAATGTTGTAGTGTAACCAAGCTGTGAAATGGTCTGGGGAACATGTGTACACTTGAGGTTTTTGACCGTATTGCTGTTCTATTTGTTTTTTGATTAGAGTTCTTTGTTTAGGCTTAAGGTGGTATCTTTCAGTTAGGTCGGCAGAGTCAAGTTGTATTTTAGTGGCGGGACAAATTGCATACACATGGAATCCTGTCTCAGCTAGTATTGATTTTAGAGCGTCTATTGTGGTGAACCATTTTTGTGTGGACATTAATTTGTAAAGTAAGTTTAAGCATGCTGCATCTCTAGCGTTTTGGAAACAGGCGGATTGGTGAATAAAGAATTCTCCTGTTTTCATTTGGCTTCGGATGTGTTTCAACAGAGGAGTGAGATCTGCTTCGCCAAAATAATGGAGAAGGGATCGGGAAACTAGCATGAGCCCATTTTCGTTTGGTTGGAGCTGATTTCTGGTGATTTTGTCGATGGAAGTTTGAATATGGATTATGCGGTGGTTCCTATTTTCTGAAAGTTGTAAAGGAGACCTGTCGACGTTTACTAAGCGCGTTGTTTTGGAGAGTTCTGGTTGTTTTAGCAGTTCTTCTAAAAGAAAACCTGTACCGCCTCCAAGGTCTGCTATCGTTTGGGGGCGGGTTGTCAATACTGCTTTTTTGATTACTTCTATTAATGGAAAAGCCACTTCGGGATCAGAGAAATATCTGTTGTGTATTGTTTTCCATCTGCTCCCATAGATTCCATTTTCTGTTGAAGCTAATTGTTGCTTGTTAGGGACTGCCAATTGCCCGTCATCCGTATCTTTATTGTGCATTTTCGGTTCAGGTTTTTTCTTCATGACTAAATACCCTTTATACCAAAAGCTGACCTGAGAAACTACATTGAATGTACATTTTAGTTTGTATCCATTTGTTTTATAGTCCAGTGGTTGAAGAAACTTATGCTTCAAATTAGGTGAAAACGCACTATCAAATATACGTGGATGAGCAAGAAGACCGGGACAATAAGGAACTTTAGCTTACGGATCTTATGCTTGAAGAGCAGCATACCCGCGTATGCTCCGAACGGCCCAAAAAATGCAACCAACAGAAGCCGCACTTCCGGAATCCTCCATCCTCCCCTCTTGCTCTTCAGCTTGTCCACTCCAAAAAACATCAGCGAGATAATGTTCACGATCACTAGGACAAGGAGCAGAGGCGGAACTTCGATCATGATGATGCGAGTTTTCTTGTATGAATAACAGAAATTAAGGTTAATGGTGGTGCCGAGGGCCGGACTTGAACCAGCGACAACTCGGTCTTCAGCTTCACCCTCAACAACGGTTGCCGTTGAGTCGAGTGCTCTCCCAAACTGAGCTACCTCGGCGCCATTCAGAACATTGACCACAACTTGTTTTTTAAGGTTTTTGAAAAGCCCCTGTTTCCACTGACCGGAAACTATTAACACTAGCAAGAATATGGCTGAATATTCTGGAAGTGAAAAGAGAAAATGGTTAAGGGCTGTTCCTTCTGCAGTATTGCATTGGGTGAAGCACCGGCAAGCATTGTCTATGAAGACGAGGATGTTTTGGCGTTCATGGATTTGAGTCCTACCACCGTTGGCCACACGTTGGTTGTTTCCCGTGAGCATTGGGAGAACATCTATGAAGTTCCCGAAGAAACATTAGCTAAAGTGATTGCAATCGTTAAGCGTGTATCAGATGCTGTAAGGAGGACTATTGAGGCGGACGGAATAATGGTCATCCAGAATAATGGCAGGGCGGCAGGTCAGATGGTATTCCATCTACATTTTCATGTTATACCTGTCAGTTCCAATTCTGGAGTCAGGACCAGACATGATGGACGTGTAGCCTTAAAGAGAGCCGAATTGGATGAGACTGCACAAAAAATTCAGAGAAACATATGAACGTTTAGATGAATGGATGGTGGGCTCGGCCGGATTTGAACCGGCGGTCTCTTCCGCGTGAGGGAAGCGTCTTTTGGCCTCACAAAGAGTTAACCAACTGGACCACGAGCCCATAATCAAATCTAAACGGTTGTAGGCTTCCTTTATATCTTTTGTAACATGTTCCTATTTTCCATAAGGACTGTTTTTTTGTGATCTTACTCTAAACCACATTATTCTGCGCTTCAGATTTTCAGAAAAAAAGACTATTTTCAACAATGAACTATTATTAGGATCCTAATATCAGTGAGACGGTAGCTTCTGCCAAGTCTCGGTAATTGTACTAATTACTCCCAAACATATTGAATAAGGATCTTAAATGTGAGAAATTAACGATGGTCACATTGATGTGTGAGCAAAAAGTTTTTATATCAATGTTGATATTGATGTCGATATCAACGTTGAGTGAAGTGAGATAGAATGAAAAAATCACACGATTGTCGGTCGCATCGATGGATGCGCCATATGGCATCGGTTCCAAAGGGTTATTTGAAATATAATGTAATGAAGTTGCTTGATCAAAAACCGATGTCAGGTTCTGAGTTGATGAGTATCATTGAAGAACAAACAGATGGCCACTGGAAACCCAGTCCTGGTTCGATTTACCCGCTATTGGCTTGGCTACAAGATAAAGGCTACACGAGAATTGAAGATTCTCAAGAGCAAGGAATCAAACGCTATTCTCTTACCGCTGAAGGCAAAGCGTTTCTTGAAGAACTGGTGGAAAGAAAAAATGAAATTCGAAATAAATTTGGGGGTTTTAGGCCTCATTTCATGGCGCCATGGATGAATGCCTATTCTGAAAGCGCAAAGGAACTGTTTGATGCTGGAAAAGATTTTATTAAGGCAAATTGGCACCTTCTTGATAAACTAAGAAAACAGCATACTGAAGAAGCAATCAAGCAAGCAAAAGAAGTTATTGTCCATGCAACTGACAAAATCAATCAAATAGCAAAGGAATTAGAAAAAGACGAGTGACTCTCAGCATCCTTTTTTCTTTCTACTATGTCTATTTTATGTTGCTAATGTTTGTGCTAGTTTCATTAGGTTGAGGTCCAGTGGT
>PIXS01000331.1 GCA_003096255.1 Candidatus Bathyarchaeum sp.
ACACAAAGCTGGGGACGAAACGACCACGTGGGTTACAGTGGCGGCTGGCAATCTTATAAACTGGTTTTGGACGATTTCAACGGTAATTTTGATAGGATTGTAATCAATAACGACGCGGACGCTCCCCTTGCTACAAACGTTTACTTCCGCAACATCAGAGTGTGCCAGTACACACCGCAGGAACCAACTACTGAATTTTTAGCAGAAGAAGAAAGATAAAAAGAAGCTAAATCAGCCTTCTTGCTCTGAACTGATACAAGTTTGGTCTTCGGGTAGCTTTTGAAGTAGAATAAACTTGACTGTTACGAAGACCAACAGCAACGTCAATAAACTCAGGCAAAGTTCTAGCCTTGAACTCTGCAACAGAAGTTCCCCAAGTTAACCCCGTACAGGCAGGGTCTACGTAAACAAAGAAGTCACGTTCACGATACCGGTATAGCGCCTCTTTGGGTTTGCCATACTTGGGTTTGTCATGAACTTTGAAAGGCCAAATTTTGCACGCTAAGGGTTTCATGTATTGGAGTCCACAAAGGTAGTTACCCGCAACATTTGTTAGGAAACGGCATGTGCCATCTCTGTTTTTTCCAAGGAGAAACTTGCTTACTGTTGGGATTGTGGTTTCTGCACCATAGTTGCGAACAATAGTTATCCACTCATTAAAATTTAGAACTACATGATAGTCTTTGCAACACATGCCGCAGCCGACACAATTCCAAGACTTCACGGTTCTCCAAGGTACAGGATTCATTGTTTCTCCGCCATTGCTTTGGCAACCACTCTAAACTCGGCAGTAATCAACAAAACACAAATTTAAGTTTACAGGGACACCGTTAAAAAGCTACAAAAACTCTAAACTTCGTACACATACAACGTGTGCGAAGGATAACCCAGCTTAGGGTTCTCGCAGAAATTGTCAACTTTCTTGGCTTTCCATCCCAAAATTTCGTAGTCATGAGACACTACACGTGTTCCAGGTTTTAGTTCGGCCTCCAGTTTTGGCCGTATTTTTTCGTTTGCACTGGTCGTCAAATACAGAAACACAACATTTGCAGGAGACAAGTCCACATTGAATATGTCTTTTTGAACAATCTTGGTTTTTGCAGATAAATCAAGTTTCTTAATGTTGTCCAAGGCCTTTTTTGCTAGGTCGTCTCGCAGTTCAACACCAACTGATGTTGCCCCAAAGTCTTGAGCAGCCATTATGACTGTTCGACCATCTCCAGAACCCAAATCATACAAGGTTTCTCCTGATTTAAGGTCTGCTAAAATCAACATTCGACGGACTACGGGTGTCGGCGTGGCAACAAAGGGTGCAAGAAACAAGGTAATTCTCCTCGCGATTTAAATATAGATAACCGACTGCTTTTATATTGTTTTCGTGACAACACAACTGAACAAACATTCACTTTTGTCGATTTTCGTAGAATCCATACCGACTATGTTAAATCCAACTAAACACAATTTTTAGTTAAACTGTGGGGGGTCACTTGTTGGCAAACAAAACAAGTGGAGGATATAAAATCGTTTTAACAGCAGACAGAACACTAATGAGCGAATACAGAGGCGGAATTTTTCTTGGATTTAGCGCATGCGCACCAAAAGGACTCATTCCAGACTGGCTCTATTTTGGAATACTATGCCCGTCCGTCCCAGTGAATGAAGACGGCTCAGTAAAATATGCCCCATGCGGAACAAGAAAAGTTGAAGCAGCACTAATTAACCACGGCTTTAGCAGTGAAGACATCATAGTTGCCCATCCAGACCACATAGACAAGGTTGTTGGCCTAAAAACACAAGTGATTGGAATCACAGAAACGGACCCACTGGGTTTAGCCCCAGCAACTTCAACATTCACCCAAGTCTTTAACGGTCAAGCATACATGAACATCAAATTCAAAGAACTTGTAAACCATCCCGCGATAAGAAAACACAAACCACGAATCATAGTTGGCGGCCCAGGAGCATGGCAACTAGAAGACAACAAATCACGAAGAGGCTTGGGCGTAGATTGTGTAGTTGTTGGCGAAAGCGAAAACGTTGTTGGGCCCCTTTTTGAGAAAGCCTTGGACGCCGAAGAAATTCCAGAAGTAGTATACGGTCAAGTTGTTGAAACAGAAGAAATTCCCCTAATCAAAAAACCCACAATAGATGGAATAATCGAAATTGCCCGAGGATGTGGACGAGGCTGCGACTTTTGTGTTCCTACTCTTCAGCGTTATCGCTGTCTTCCAATAAAAGACATCCTAAAAGAGGTGAAAGTAAACCTAAGAGCAGGAAGGCGCCCCCTACTTCACGCTGAAGACGTTCTAAGATACAAAGCCAGAGGTTTAGAAGTGAACAACGAAGCAGTAATTGACCTATTCAAAACAGTCAGAACATACCCAGGAGTAACCTCAGTTGCCATGAGCCACTTTGCCCTATCTTCTGTCGCCAGCGCACCAGACGTTGTTGAAGAGATATCAAACATTCTAGGCGCAGGCGAGGACGGCAGCTGGCTTAGCGGCCAAACAGGGCTGGAAACAGGCAGTCCAAAACTAATCGAAAAAAACATGAAAGGAAAATGTAAGCCCTTTGAACCCGAGGACTGGCCACAAGTTGTTGTGGACGCCTTTGAGGTTATGTCCGAAAACCTTTGGGTTCCATGTGCAACACTGATTATTGGTCTTCCAGAAGAAACAGACGAAGACGTTGATTTGACCATTGACCTATTGGCTGAACTGAAAGGTTTCAAGAGTTTGATTGTTCCCCTGTTTCTTGTGTCTATGGGTGGACTGAAAAACAAAGTAGAATCCTTTGACGTTAACAAGATGACACCCAAACAGGCTGAACTTTTCCTAAAGTGCTGGGAACACAACATCGAGTGGGGACAGACGCTCATGCAGGAGTATTTCTTGACTAGAAGTGGTCCTCAAGGCTTGGCGCTTAAGTTCCTGTTTTCCTTTGGAAGCAAAGAAGCCAGGAAGCTTATTCAAAAATGCAAAAAAGAGTACAACTACGACATTGTAACCATGATGGATGACGAAAGAAACGGAAAAACAAGCATTGGACCAGCACCAATACGTTTTCTCTACAAAGTTTTACGTCAACACACATAAAAAATCAAAAGCTTAGGCTGAACTGAATAGGCTACCAGAACTTGCGTTTCAGGGACTTCTTTTCTGCTTCTGTGATTAACTCAAAAAACCTGTCCGACAAAACCTTTTCTGTTTCTAGAACTTCTTCGGCGTCACTGACTTTCATGTTTCGCCCTGAAAGAGAAACAGCCGCAGCTTTACCGTATTTAGAAACTAGCCGAGCAGTGCGCTGTGCCC
>PIXS01000332.1 GCA_003096255.1 Candidatus Bathyarchaeum sp.
CACTGGGCTCCTTCTCCAACCAAGTTCCTTTTTTTTAATGTTCTATATAAGTTTGAGGAAAGGTTATCTTTATTTTTCGGTTCCTTTTATACAAAAAACTTCTTTAGACCTCTAAAAAACTGTTTTACGCCACAAAAACTAACATTTTCACTCCCAAAAACTGAATGTCCAACTTTTTGTATATCCGTAACCAAATACCCGTTCTTTTTTTGCGGGCGGAACATAGCGGTTTCAATACTTCTTTTGTTGTCCGTTCAAGGTCTCATGCAAAGGTTTTGAATCATTTGTATTTTCGTCTTATCTGTGTATATACAAGCGTAACTACCAGTGTGATTAATCCAATAGCAATCAACGTTGTTGATAGCGGAAAAAATGTTGTTGCACCCTGCTCTTCCCACCACAGCAGTGCACCTTCATGTCTCCACATTTCTTCCTCTGTCACATCTGGTGAATTCAGCTCTTGAGAATGTATATTGATGACCACTGTTGTATAGAACCATATACCAAACCCAATTGTTAAGAAAATAATTGCGATTATCGCACCAATTTTTAGTTGATTCTTTTTCTTAACTGTAAACACCATCTGTTGTCTTTAACATTAGTGAATAATTGGATTTATTATATTACTTATTACCATTATATTTGTAATCCAACTTTCTATATGTCAAAATAATTACACAATAGAATTTCTGGGCACAAAAAATGTGATAGATTAACCCATGGACCTGACTGGTTTGAATGGTTTTTAGTTATGTGGTGAGTTGTTGCTTAGCACTGGTGCCAAAAGCTTGAATTTAGTTTCGTAGAGTTCGTCAAGAAGTGAGAAATGTTGCTCTACTTCTTCGTATTCCTGTTTGAGTTTGACGCACAACCGTTTGATAGTGAAGGATTGAATCACTTGTGTTCCTTCTTTGCCGATTAGTTTTTCTAAATATGAAATTATCGCGTCACTGTTTTTGTTGATTTTCGCTATCTTTTGTTGTGTAGTTTTTGTGGTTGCTGAATAAATCAACTTGGAGATGTTTTCGCCAAGAATGGCTCTGATAGTATCATCTAATGCTTCAAACATTAGCTCATTAAAACTCTCCATTTGCTTATTCACTCTCTAATTGCTGATTATGTAGTTTGATATATACTCTTGAATTGTTCTCAACCCTAAATAATTTTTGTTTTATTCGGAATCAGAATTCGAACTTTGTATAAAAGTTAAATATAAAAAACACTGAAGAATCTTATTCTAAGTTGGAGTCTGATTGAATGGTATCCAAAATCGTGGAAAACCTTCGAAGACGAGCAATAAAAACATTCATGGATATGTTGATACTATCTGAACTGCAGGAAAAACCTCTAAGCGGCTACGACATCATCGGACTTGTTCACAAGCGATTCAATGTGCTGGTGAGTTCTGGTACTGTTTACTCTTTGCTGTATTCGTTGGAAAGAAAAGGTCTGGTCACTGCTGACCTAGACAATAGAAAACGTGTCTACACCTTAACTGATAAAGGTGCAGAAACTCTTGAGACTGTGGGGCGAGCAAACGCAGAAATCAACGGTCTTGTACAAAACCTGATATCTGGAGGCAACAAGTCAGCCACTTAATTTGTTGCTTTTTTGATAAACTGCTCTCCCTCATTTCTTTTGATTTACTTTTTCTTGTTTTCAACCTATTTGGTTGAGTTTCACCATTTGGTTTTGGGTTTGAGGTTTCATGTGGTCTGTTTTTATTGGTAATGTTTTTATATCACACTTGATATCACATTTGATATCGGATGTGATATTGTGTTTGGTACGGTTGCTGTAATCAAACAAATGCTTGATACAGAACTAGAAAAGTTCCGCCAAAAAGGAGCGGTAACCCTAGAAAAAGCGATGAGTGCTGAAGAGTTAGACCTTTCACCTGAATTCAAAACGTTCTTACGTAATTCTCCTAGGCTCTTTGGCGTTTTTGTAGAGGTTGATGGAAAATATTACTTGTCTGAAGAAAAGCTGAAAAAATTCCATAAACAGGTTCCGTTGCGCCCATTAAAACAGTGGTTAAGGCACACTGCAAGCGTTCCAAAAGGGCTGTTACGTTTTTATGTTTTCAAACTTTTGAAAGAAAAACCCCTGTCTGGTTCCGAAATAATGGAAGATATCGAACAGTTAACTGGTGGTCAATGGAAACCAAGTCCTGGTTCTGTTTATCCACTTTTAACTTGGCTTAAAGAAAACGGTTACGCTGAAGAGTTGCCCAGAGAAGTTTCTGGAATCAAACGTTACACCCTTACTGAAACTGGAAGAAAATTCTTTGAAGAGCATGCAAACTTCGAAAGCGAATTGCAAAAAAAGATGGCATCTATTGGACCCTTGTTCTTTTTGCGTATGGGGCTTCATGTTGATGGGTTGCAGCGGTTGCAGATGCCTGTTCAACGGTTTTTTGATGCTCTGTTTACTTTGAGGCAAACTTTAAGGGAAAATGCGTCTGAGAAAATGTTGGGGGAAGTTGAGGAGTTTTTGAATGACGCGTCTGAACAGATCGAGAAATTAAATGAAAAAATTAAGAGGAGTTGAAATTTTTGGCAACACCTGTTGTTAAAACAATTGGTTTAAAGAAAACATACATGCTTGGAAAAGTTCCTGTGAACGCCTTGCGGGGCGTGAACTTTAAGGTAGAAAAAGGCGACTTTCTTACTATCTTCGGTCCGTCTGGCAGCGGCAAATCTACTTTGCTGAACATGATTGGAGCCTTGGATAAACCCACCCAGGGTCAAGTTTTGATTAACGGTGTGGATATTTCCACCTTAACCGACAACCAGTTAGCTGACCTGCGCAGAAGCATCGGGTTTGTGTTCCAGTTTTTTAACCTTATTCCGCGGCTTTCTGCAAAAGGAAATGTTGAGTTGACTTTGGCTATTGCGGGTGTGAACAAAACTGAGCGGCGAAAACGTGCAGAACAACTGTTGACATCTGTGGGTTTAAAGGACCGTATGAACCATAAACCTGCTGAGCTCAGTGGCGGTGAACGCCAGCGTGTGGCTATTGCTCGTGCTTTGGCGAACCGTCCTAGTTTTTTGTTGATGGATGAGCCTACCGGTAACATTGATTCCAAGACTGCTAAAGAAATCATTGGGTTAATCAAACAGCTCAACGAAGAAGACGGCGTTACTATCATCATGATCACCCACGACGAAAAACTGGCAAATCAAGCGAAAAGAATCACGATGATGCTTGACGGGGCGATTGTTAAGGAGGTTGATCTGCAATGAAATTCAGTGACGTTTTCTCTTATGCTTTTGGTGCGATCCGTTTGCGTAAACTGCGTGCAGGTTTAACCACCTTGGGCATAGTTATCGGCATTGCGGCTATTGTTGCATTGCTTGCTATCAGCCAAGGTCTGCAAGTTACTATTACCGACCAGCTGCAGTCAGGCTTTGCAACCGACACGTTGGTTGTTTCTCCTGGACGGAGCGGTGAATTTTCAGGGCTTGGTGGTGGTTTCGGTGGTAGCAGTAGTGATTTTAGTTTGCTTGTTACTGACGCGCAGATAATTAATCAAATAGACAATGTTGTTACTTCCACTCCGATTCTTCAGAAGCTGTGTATTATCCAGTCTGGTGACCAATCAGTAATCACGTATGTTGTAGGGGTAGACTTTGACGTTTATTCTGAAATGTACTCTAGCACCTTTGTTGCGGGAAGTGGCGAGATTTCGTTTAGCCCTGACGCTGGTGCTGTTTTTGGAAAACGCGTAAGTGACCCTTACCAAAACGGTACAATAGTCGCAACCGCTGGTGACGCAGTGGAACTAATCTGGACCAATACTACTGTTCGACCTCCTGAGAATGTTACTTACTCGGTTGCTGTTGATGCTGTTCTTGAGGAGATTGGAGGCTTAAGCATTGTCAGTCCTTCAGATTCAGCCGTTTACATTCCAATTTCCCAAGCTCAAACCTTTTTTGGCACAGAGGAATGTGACAGAATAATTGTCAAAATAGCAAGTGAAGATGCCGAAACAATAGATGCTGTTACTGAAGCCATAGAAGAAGCCTTTGGAGACCAAGTTTCCGTTAGTTCATCAACCGCCATACTGAACATCATTTCAAGCGTGTTCTCTACTATCGAATTGTTCTTGGCTGGAATCGCCGCAATCTCGTTGCTGGTTGCTGGTATTGGCATAATGAACATCATGATAGTTTCCCTCATGGAACGCACACGAGAAATAGGTATACTCAAAGCCTTGGGCATGAAAAGCCGTTCAGTGCTTGCGATATTCATCAGCGAAGCCGTAATAGTTGGTTTACTCGGTGCAGTGTTGGGC
>PIXS01000333.1 GCA_003096255.1 Candidatus Bathyarchaeum sp.
GTTAGTTGATTAGATTTTTTTGTTGTAATTAACCCGTATAAACTGTACTTGCCTAATGACACGTTTGTTAAGTCAATTGCACACGTACATTTCAATTGTGGGATAGTTTTTAGAAACTGAGCGATTTTTTCTTGATGATAAACATTTGTAATAACGCCCACTTCAGCAATGAATTCATAACCTAAAGAAGCGGGATTAAGGTGCATGCTTTCTTTGCAAATAATGCCTGTTCTTTTTAAACGTGAATACCTTCTTTTCACGGCCGTCACGGAAATCCCGCATATTTTGGCTAATTCCGAAAAACTTGTGCGAGATTCCTTTAGAAGCGACTTTAAAATTTTAAAGTCAGTTTCATCTAACTTCTTTATGTCTGTTTACCTCCGTGAACTGTCTTCCTTGTGTAAACTGAAACGTCCCTTATTAATTAAGAATTGTCTAATGAATTTTAAATATTTTGATTGCTTTAGTGTTTATTTTTTTAAAATCAACACTTAGTTAAGTACGAAATTTTAAATACACAACAAATCAAACAAATAGTCTCGTAAATTTAATGGGGGAAAAAAAACGAAAACCCAAAATATAAAACCAAAAATATCTATTATCGTACTAATCTTCACAATAATCCTACCAACTCTATTAACCGCTTTGCCCATTGCAACTGCACATACACCTGCTTGGGAAATCCCAACACACGCTTTCATCAATGTTTCACCCGATCCTGTAGGCGTCAATCAACTCGCAAACATTCTTATGTGGCTGGCAGAAGTAATGCCTGGTGCAGCTGTTGGTAATGACATACGATTTCATGACTATACTCTAACCATCACCCAACCTAACGGTGAAACAGAGAAGATAGTTTTTGACGTGTGTTATGACACAACATCCGCGAAGTACTACGGATACTATCCTAATCAAATTGGTGCTTACACATTCAAATTTGATTTTCCTGGACAAACTTATACTTGGTCAGGCGATTTCGACGAAGGCTTTACAGGTGACTACTATTTACCAAGCAGTGCAGAGACTACTCTTTATGTTCAAGAAGACCCAATATCTGCCATAACAAGCTATCCTCTTCCGAAAGAGTATTGGACACGACCAATTTACGGTGAAAACACTGACTGGTGGTCTATCTCATCAAACTGGCTTGGTGAAGGCGGTCCCCAAATCAAAGCCAGCTTCGCAGGATATCAAGTATATGTTCCCGATGCTGTAGGCTCTCTGACTTCTCACGTAATGTGGACTAGCAGAGTCCAATCTGGAGGAGTAGTCGGAGGCGAATCATTCCCAATTTCCGGAGACACCTACTTTGATGGAACCGCATATCTTCCTAGATTCGAAAATCCAATAATAATGGATGGAATGCTTTTCTACAAAGAACCATATGCTTTCGCGAGTTGTGGTTTTAGGGGAACTGACGATGGTGCAATAGTCTGCGTTGATCTACGAACAGGAGAAGAACTTTGGCGAGAACGTGATATGCCATCACCTACGTTTGGTCTTATTTTCAATGTTCAAAACCGAAATCAGCATGGTGTTCATCAACCACTACTTGTTGCTCCTGTAGGAACAACTTGGATGTTTTACGATGCATTCACAGGATACTGGCTTTTCAATGCAACTAACGTTCCTAGTGGCTCAGACGCGATGGGTACAAATGGAGAATTCATGAGATATGTTTTCCTAAATCAAGGAACAGAAGAAAATCCAGAATATGCTTTGGGACAATGGAACTCCTCTAAGCTTTGGTATGGAGCTGAAGGCGTTAACACCGATATTGCTGGTGAAGTAAGAGATGCAAGTGTCACATCAGGTAATGACGTCCGCTATGATTGGATTGCTCCTTTGCCATGGCTAGATCAGGCTGTGTCTTTGCCAGATTGGGGTGCTGCTGGAGTGCGCTCATTGACGCCAATAGTCGCTTATGAAGGTGATTTACTGCTTTGCTATAATGGTACTTTACCTGCTAGTAGAACTAGGTTTGGTCCAGCAAGCTGGGAGCCCTATACATACTTTGCAATCAACCTTAACAAATCAAGGGGTGATTTAGGTGAAGTTCTATGGTGGAAAACCTACGAGGCGCCGCCAGGCAACATTACTGTGGGAATCGGTGGAGTCGACCAAGAGAATCGTATCTGGCTAGAAGAATACAAGGAAACCAGTCAATGGGTCGCTTATAGCATGGAAACTGGTGAGCGGCTTTGGGGTCCAACTGAACCTCAAGCAAACTGGGACTATTACGGAACTGCAGGAATGGAAGATCGGATTGCAATGATAGCACACGGTAAAGTGTATAGCATGATGTTTTCAGGAATACTTTACTGCTACGACGAACTCACTGGAAAACTATTGTGGACTTATGGCAACAGCGATGAAGACGGAAATAGTACCAGAGCGGGCTATCAGAACGCTTACGGTGTATATCCAACGCTCATAATGGCTATGGGTCGCGACATGATATATGCAGCGGCAACTGAACACACAGTAAACACTCCAATCTACAAGGGTGCAAGGGTCATTTGTATTGACGCTGACAACGGAAATGAAGTATGGGACC
Source organism: Candidatus Bathyarchaeum sp. (assembly GCA_003096255.1). Next base: position 2,558 of record PIXS01000333.1, read on the forward strand.
TCTCATCATTCGTCAATTCTTTCCATAGCATATCTTTAGCGATTGCAGACGGCTACACAACATGGTGGAATGGTTATTGTAACCAAATCTTTACTACTGGAAAAGGGCCTAGTCAAACTACTGTTACTGCTTCTCCAAAAGTTACGACTTCAGGTAGTGGAGTGATAATTGAAGGCACAGTAATGGATCTTGCTGCGGGTACGAACCAAAATGAACAAGCTGCTCGTTTCCCGAATGGTGTCGCCGCTGTCTCTGATGCAAGCATGACTGACTGGATGGAATACGTGTACATGCAAAGACCACGACCAACAGATACTGTCGGTGTTGAAGTAATAATTGAAGCACTTTATCCCGATAACAGCTTCCGCGAGATTGGTAGAGCAACAACTGATTCAACTGGTATGTTCAGTCTAAAATTTGAGCCCACTGACCAAGGCACCTATACTATCGTTGCTAGGTTTGAGGGTACAAATGGTTACTGGCCATCATTTGCAGAAACTTCCGTTGGAATAGATCCAGCACCAACAACAGAAGATACTGACTTGACTTCTCTAGAAAACTCTGTTAGCGATATTGAAAGTAACATGTCGAACATGCTGACGTACATTCTGGCAATACTAGTGATTGTGATAATAGCTCTATTAGTCGCCATCTTTTCGCTGCTGAAATCTCGCAAATAGACACAAATACCAACCCAAATTCCCTCCCTTCTTTTTTTGGGAGTAAAAAATCAAAACAGAAAACAGGGGGCTGAAAAGGTTCATGCATGAACAAGCGTACCTTTACCAAAGTGGTAATTTCAGGTTTCGCATGTTTCCATTCTCCATAATAAGATATGCAAGAGCCTCAGAAAACCCCTGTCTTCATAAAGATTTGTATGCAACCAACAAGGCTGAATGGGCCTTAGAAAGTTCACATTCCTCTCGGATGTGGGGTTTTGTCCATTTTCCTTTCCTCTTTCTAAAGCCCCAGCAAACTCCAGAAATACTAAAACACATTTCTCAATTTCGTAAAATTGCTTAGAAAGAACCAAATCTTGAGCATCTTACGCCCCAGAAATTGTCATACGCATCTTAAGGAGAATAGCTAAATGGACTTAGAATGTTCTCTATCGAAAGTAATCTGTTAATCTCTTTTGGAACAGGGCATTCTTTAGCAGCATACTTTTTTCTATCCACTGTTTAATAGGAATCTGGAACTGGCTGCTGATGCGTGTTAACGCCTCGTTTAGTGTGTTGTATTTGTATGGCTTCTGTAACATGGCATTCCGCACATTCTCTCGCACCTGCCAGACTCCCACAGGCATAATGTAGCCTGAGCGTGCTTCCCGCAAAACAATCACTGACGCTTGCCTCCGTTCCTTCATGAGCAGTTCTCCTACAGCTAAACGAGCCGCATAATAGCAACCTCCAATACTTGCGTAGGTAGTGCGACCGCCATAGCCTTCCCAGTCCCCAAAGAGGAGTATGTTTCTGCCGTTTGGATTCCAGACTGTGCCTGGATACCAAGCTTCCATTGCTTCGTAACTCCATTCTCTGGGCATCATCAGGACTTCGAATTGATTGTCCAGATAACGGGACTCGTAGACGCGGTACTCGTTGATTTCAGGAAACATTTTGATTTTTTCCATCATTTCTTTCGAGATGATGCTGTCTACGGCTGTTATGCTCCAACGTGTGGGAACCAGCCGCCGCTGATCTTTCACTCCAAAAGCGCCGACGCTGAAAGCTCGTTGAATTTTTGTGACCATTGTTCCTTTCTGGAAAAGTGTTGTGACCGCTTCTGAGGCTTTCAAATCATCGTCAAAGTAGGCTTTCTGAACATGATGATCCCATTTAGGATTTGAAACACGCATGTTCTTGACGAGGGCAGAGGGTCCAAAGGGCTGAACCTGGTCATCAAGAACAAGGGCGGCAGCGGGCTTCTTTTTGAGGTTCAACTCAACATCAACTGGGCTAACTGACAAAGCTAAATCTATGGTTCGGTCCATGATTTTTCCAGATTCCTCAAACTTTTTTACATGAACCCTGTGTTTTCCTCTTACAAGCATGGAGCGGAAACCCACAATTTCGTCGATAGACTTACCAAACCATGATTCAGGCTGGTCAAACTGGCTTGTGTCTTCGTGGATGGGCGGAACAAGAGGTCCTGCATAAACGTAAGGGTACCCGATTCGACCCACAAAAACTCCTGGCGGGCAAGCTCCATCCAAGTCAGTGCCCTGAAGAAGAGTAGATGACCTGAAGTAGGAACTGAACCTGACAACAAGGGGGCACCGTGTTTTTCCGCACAGGAACTTGCCGCCCTTACATGCTGCGCATAGACTTCTTCCCCGCATCTTGGTTACTATCTTTTCTTTATCGTAGTCAACGTCTGCGGCGAGGTTTGGGTCATCTAGAAGCTTTAGAACCCATTGGTTATCCTTTAAAGAGGGCTTAGGCTTTTTTACTTGCCCGATAACCGTGGGGTTTCTTTTTCCTCCAATGGGTCTTCTCATCTTCACTCCGCCAGAAAAGATCAAAAACAGTATGTGTTAACGAAGTATGAAAGAGTTTTCTGTTTTCACCAAATTCCTACAATTTAGCTTATCACTTATCATTTTTTCTTAATTTCTTTCTGAATGAATGTGTGTGTCTTATTTTGATATTCACATCTTTCATATGTAAAATTGACTGAAAGATATCTTAGCAATGATTAGTGTTCAAGGCAATCATTGAACTACACAAGAACTGCTAGGGGTTAGAGGGTATTGCTCATAACGTTGCACTCGTACAAAGGCGGAACTGGAAAGACTCTGTTATCTGTGAATTTGGCAATGATTTTCGCTGATAAGGGTAAGAGGGTTTGTTTGCTGGATTTGGATCTTCGGGCTCCAAGCCTTAGTTCCACATTCAACAACAGTAACAAGTATTGGCTGAATGATTACCTGAACAAGGCTTGTAAAATAGACAGTGTTCTGACAGAATGTACCCCCAATTACTTGAAAGGGGGACAGCTGTTTGTTGGTTTGGCAAATCCTTCTACTGTGGCAATTCGTGATATGTCGGGTAAGGACAGGAAATGGGAGATGGAGGCTCTTGGCAGGCTTCTTTCTCTCAAGGACTCTCTTTTAGACGATATGGGTTTTGATTATGTGATTTGTGACTCTAGTCCTGGGCTTCAGTATTCATCCATTAACGCGATTGTGGCAGCGGATATGGTGCTTGTGGTAACTTCCATAGACAAGTCGGATGTGGATGGAACCCAGAGAATGATTGAGGAGCTCTATGAACTGTATGAAAAAAAGACGGGAATCGTAGTTAACAAAGCTCCACAAACAGTCCTGTCAGGGAAAACCCACATCAAACTTGATACACGCCAGTTACCCGTTGTTGAATATGTTCCATGTTCCTGTGATGTCCTCCAGTCCGGAGGCGAATACTTGTTTACTTTTGAAAAAACAGAACATCCTGTCACACAGAAACTACGGAAAATTGCCTCAAAAATTGAGAACTTCTAACAAAGTAACGTTTGATTCGGTTGTGACATTGTTTCTGTGCTAATCCTGAACTGAAATCCGGAGCGGTACATAGGAAACGTTAATTTCTTGAGGCTAAATCTTTAAGTTCCTTAAACGTAGAATTAAGCGGCGAACGCGATGAAACTTAAGGTCCCAATCATCATAGTAAATTATAAAACTTATTCTGAAGCCACTGGAAAAAAAGCCCTAGAACTGTCAAAAACCGCAGAAAAAGTGAGCAATGAAACAGGTGTATCAATTGGCGTGGCGCCCCAAGTTGTAGACATACGGGCCATCTGTGATGCCGTCTCAATTCCCGTGTTTTCACAACACATTGACCCCATAGTTCCAGGCAGTTCCACAGGACACATTCTCCTAGAATCACTAAAAGAGGCTGGAGCAATCGGCACCCTAATCAACCACGCAGAACGGCAAC
>PIXS01000334.1 GCA_003096255.1 Candidatus Bathyarchaeum sp.
ACTGAAACTGCTTCTTGTACTGTTTTGGGTTCTCCTTGTCTGCTGAAGGCAAGAACGTAGCTGGGTTTTATTTCCCAAAAAAGCTGTTGCAACGTTTTGTTTTCTACGGTAAGGAGGGTTTCGCCTTCATGAGGAACCTTTCCGTGTTCAAAGAGTTGTTCCATCAGTCCGATGAACCTGTTGTAGTTTTTGGGAATGCGGGTAACTGGATTAACAGTTATCACGTAGTCCTGATTGGTGTGAACAAAAACCCTAAGCAAACCTTCCTTGTTTAAGGGCGAGCCAAGGGCTTCAAGCAACGCAAAATGGGTTATGTCTGGTCGTCCTCGTTTTAGGTCGTTGCCTATTCTTTTCATTGCCAAGTGGTGAAGGGTCCTGTCCAAGATGAGGCGTTCTGCGGGTTTTCTGTGTCTTTTTGAGTGACGCCTAACCGCAGGGTGGCTCCAAAGGGCTTCGGGAACTGTTTCTAGGGCAGCTTCAGCCAAAACTAAGGTCAACAAATTAATCAAACATAGGTTACTGTGTCGTGATAAAAACCTTAAGTTTCTCTGAACTAGTATCTTGTTGGATGGTCTAAACCTTGGACGCTACGTTGCTTTTGTATTCGGTTGGAATGTGGCTGGTTTTTCTTGTTTTAGCTATCATCAACGGAAGCGCCCGAAACTTTCTATATGCCAAAAAAACTGGAGAACACAAAGGACACATAATCAGTTCCTTAATTGCTATCTCTTACACCTTGGCAGGAACATACCTGTTTGTCAGCGCTGTTGCACAACTTGCAACACTAACCGATTTGCTTCTAATTGGCATCTTCTGGTTGACGATAACCATAGTTTTCGAGTTTGGCTTTGGACATTACGTCATGAAACATCCATGGAGCCACCTTCTGGCAGACTATAACCTGCTGAAAGGAAGGCTCTGGAGCCTAGTTCTGTTAACCACTTTTGTTGCTCCTGTTTTGTGGGGTCTGCTGGTTCTAGGTTAATTTTTTTCGTTGCCTAGCTAGAAACGCCACGACAACAATCAGTAAGGTAACAACTATGATGAACACTTCAGGTCGTGAAAGTATTCTAATGGCGTATTCTGTTAAGTTCTGGGAAGGAACATTTTCTGGGGCAATCTCCAGTTGGCTGTAACCTATGCTCTGTGGCATAATGACTAGGTCTTCTTCAGGGCAGGCACCAGTTGTTGCTAACTCAAAAAGTTTGGCAACCCCATACATGTCAAGAGTAGACAGCGGTTTGACGGTTTCTTGGTAGTAAACAGTAGGATACATGACGTCTCTGGAGATGTTTGTGTGGGACAACCCAATTACGTGTCCTAGTTCGTGGACTACAATGTTCTGCATGTCAACTTCTGTCATCACATGACCACTTGGAGCCTTTGCTGAAAGGCAAACAGTGGAGTTCATCGAGTGACACGGAAACTTTACTGTAGTCTCAGTTTGGCCAATTACTTCTTCGCTGGCACATTCTGCTATCCAACCCATGTAGACGTTAAAACCTGAAACCACTTCATAGCTGATGGTCGGAACAAACCTGACATCAGACAAAAAGGAAAAACTAGGGTTGTTTTGTGCAAATTCTTGCATTGCGTCGTTCCATTGGGATATGCCTTGAAGGGACGCGTTCAGGTATTCGGGTTTCCACCAAGTCATGTTTTGCTGGGGAAGTATTCTAACTGTTATTGTTGAATGGTCCCACGTGTATCCTCTGATTTCTATGGAGTATTCTGTTTGTGCTCGTGCCAAAGAAAAAGCAAGAACCAAAGATGAGCACACAATAAGTAGCAGAATGGATGCTGATGTGTGTCCCCCCAAACTTGACACTACAAGTTGATATGATGCATTATCTTCAACTTATGAGTTTCTACTTGAATTCAAAAACTAATATTGTGGTATGTTAGTGTGAGTTTCTAAAGTAGTTACTAGGAGGCAAAACAGTTTCTTCAATTATTATTGCTGCGGAGGCTTCTTCAATTCCTTCTATAGACCTCACCTTTTCCATCAATGATGAAAGCTTTTTGAGAGTTGGCAATCTTGCTTTTGCCACAACGTCGTAAGTTGCAGCTTGAAGTTCAATTATTTCTTCTATTTCTTCAAACTTGCTCAAAACATCAAAAATTTTGTTTTTAGGAATATGACCTACCCCTGGGATGTGTTCTCCTAAGTTAATCATGATAAATGCGCCTATTGGCCTGTTTGTTTTTTCATAGTTGATTAATGCTTTATATCCAGTGATTACGCCCTGCTTCTCCAATTTTTTTATTCTTCGATGGGTGGTAGAAATGGGTAATCCTACAATTTTAGAAAGCGACCTGTTTGATGCTCCTGCCCGCCTTTCTAGTAACCTAATTATTGCGTCGTCCTTTTCATCCAATTTACATCATAGGCTATTAGAAAAAATCTCAGATTTAAAGCTTAACTAACATTTTTTTTCATGTTTCTGAGAAAAATTTTATCTAATTTGTCGAATAGCTGCATTTTTGGACGTATGTATGTAGGTGTTCCATAACAAAAACAAAATTGGGTGAAAAGATATGACCAAAGGAGTGTACGCATTTTTAGCGGTGTTAAACAATCCGACAGTTCGAAAACTGATCAATTCCTCAAGTGCAACATGCACAAAATGTGGTGAGAGTCACATAGAAGTTGCTCTTGATGATTATGTTGGTATTTCAATCAAGCGGCGTCGCTGTATGAAATCTAGGGTATTTTCAAGAGTTGTAAAACAGACCCTTGATGCTAGTGGTAAAGCTTTTGGTGTTACTAAGGAGCAGCTAAAAGACGGTCTTGCTGACCCTGTTATCAGGCGGGGACTTACCAATGTTCTTGTTGGTGTTGCAACCTTTGGTGTTTCAAAACCCCAAACAGTTGGTGCACCTTTTCTTGTTGTCTGGAATTATACTAACGCTTGCAACCTTAAATGTAAGCATTGTTATCAAGATGCAAAAACGAATTCATTAGGTGAGCTTTCAACAACTCAAAGAAAAGCAATTATCGACCAACTTGATGAAGAGCACGTAGCTTCTTTAGCCTTTTCTGGTGGCGAACCATTGATGAGTAAAGACTTTTTTGAGGTTGCAAGTTATGCAGCCAAGAAGGGGCTTTATGTTTCTTTGGCTAGCAATGGCACAATGATCTCTCGTTCTGTGGCTAGGAAACTAAAGGGAAGTGGAGTGAGTTACGTTGATGTAAGCTTGGATGGTGCATCTGCACTAACACACGAATCTTTTAGGGGTGTTTGGGGTTGCTACGAAAAAACCATGACTGGACTTAGAAATCTTATGAGTGAGGGGATAACTTCGTGCATAGCAGTAACTGCAACCAAAAACAATCTGCAGGAGATTCCAAAAATTATTGAACTGGCAAAAAACACTGGCGTGAAACGCGTTATTGTCTTTAATTTTATTCCAACGGGACGAGGAAAACTGCAAAAAGCAATCGACTTAACTCCTGTTGAACGGGAACAGTTGCTAGAAAACGTTTATGACGAGTTGGTTACGGGTGGAATAGAAACATTATGCACCGCCCCCCAGCTTGCACGAGTTTGTCTAACTAAATCTTCAGTA
>PIXS01000335.1 GCA_003096255.1 Candidatus Bathyarchaeum sp.
CTCCTCCACCAACGTTTTAGCCAACAGGTCGCCTTCATGGTAAGCTCTGCTCACAGTAGCTGCCGTAACTTTGTCAACACTGCCAGCCAAAGACACCAAACAGTGTCCCGCTTCAGGAGCAGCAACTATAGCAGCTTGGGCGCGTTCAGCGATTGCCCAGCCACCAGCATACGCCTCCAAGCAGCCCCTGTTAGGGCAACGGCACTTTCTTCCATCATAGACAAGCGTGATGTGCCCCAGTTCTCCGCCAGCGTTACTGCAGCCAAACAGAACTTTTCCGCCGCTTATGATACCCCCGCCTATGCCTGTGCCAACAAAAAGAACAGCCAAATCGTCTACGCCCTTTCCTGAGCCGTACCGCCATTCACCCCAAGTAGCTGCACGAACATCATTAGTCACAAGCACAGGCATGCTAAACTGTTTCTCCAGTTCCTTTTTTAGCGGAAAGTTTCTCCATCCCAAGTTAGGAGAAGCAATCACAACCCCATTCTGGTCTACTTGGGCGGCTACGCCGATTCCAAGAGCTTGTGCTTTTAGACCAGTTTTGCTAAGGCATGTGTCTACTCCTGCATGGATGTCTGCGATGACCCTGTTTGGCTCCTTTGAGGCGTGAATCAGAGAGTTACGTGCATGTAAAAGGCGACCGTTAGCGTCCACTAAGGCTACATTAACTTTGGTGCCTCCAAGGTCCACACCCAACGTGATAGGTTCAGTGATTTTCTGTACCATTATGTTCACTCTTTTATCTAGATTCATGACGTTGTTAACCTGTTTTAGTCTAACGGGTCAACATGAACCAAAATGAATGTCGTCAAGAAAAGCAGATTAAGTTTTCCTAGCCCAAAAACGCATACGCTCACGTAATTGACTAAAAAATGGAAAAAACAAGAAAGAAAAAAGGGTTTAGCTACGTTTCTTAGTAGCCTTCAGGCATTCCGCCAGGAGGAGCCCCTTCCCGAGGCTTCGTCGAGGCGATCACATCGTCGATTCTCAAGATCATAGCTGCAACTTCCGCGGCTGACTTCATCGCCTGCTCCTTAACTTTCATAGGCTCAACGACGCCATCCTCGTAGCTGTTAACTATTTTGCCCTTGAAGACATCGACGCCCATCAAGTGCCCGTTCTTCTTTTCATGAGCTGCCCTTAACCCGACAAGGATGTCGATTGATTCTAGACCAGCGTTTTCAGCCAGCGTCTTTGGCACAATTTCTAGTGCATCAGCAAATGCTTCTATGGCGAGTTGCTCCCTGCCGCCAACCTTTGTAGCGAAGCCGCGAAGAACTTTTGCGATTTCTGCTTCTGTGGCGCCTCCTCCAGCAACAATCTGGTTATCTTCAACAACATCAGCAACAACTGACAACGCATCATTCATTGCCCTGTCCGCTTCGTCCACCATTCTTTCTAGACCCGCGCGGATGAGAATCGCAACAGACTGGGGTTCTTTGCATTTCTCCACAAAGATCATCTTGTCATCGCCGACTTTACGTTCTTCAACAATTCCTGCCGCGCCCAAGTCTTTGCTGGTCAGGTCATCAAGTTTTGTTACTATTTTGCCTCCAGTTGCTCGGGCTAGTTTCTCCATGTCGGACTGTTTTACTCTGCGTGCAGCAATGACTCCTTCTTTTGCTAAAAAGTGCTGAGCCATGTCATCGATTCCTTTCTGGCAGAACAGAACTGTTGCGCCTGAAGCTTTGATCTTTGTAACCATATCTTTGAGCATACGGGTTTCTTTGTCCAAAAATGCCTGCATCTGAAGAGGGTCTTTTATTCTGATTTCGGCTGAGAACTCTGTTTTCTCCACTTCTAGAGGAGAATCAAGGAGGGCAATTTTTGCGTCCTCAACACGTTTTGGCATTCCCGCGTTAACAATCTCTTTGTCGATAATTATGCCCTTGATAAGCTCAGTGTCAAAGAGGCTTTTTCCAACCTTTTTAACTCTCTGAATGTTATCAATGTCTGCTAACGTCTTTTCTCCGCGTTTCTCAGCAATCAGCTTAACAGCATCTATAGTGATGTCAGACAGGTGACTGCGAGCATTGCCCACAGCTTTGCTTCCCATTGAAGTCATGGAGACTTTCTTCAGGGTTTCGCGGTCATCAATTTTAACGGTTATTGCCAGTTTTGCTAAAGCTTCCACAGCTTTGTCAACGGCTTTTCGGTATCCGTTCACGATAACGGTTGGGTGAATGTTCTGAGTCAACAGATCCTCAGCTTTTCGCAGAAGTTCTCCAGCCAAAATTACTGAGGTGGTGGTTCCGTCGCCGACCATGTTGTCCTGGGTTTTGGCTACTTCCACCATCATTTTCGCTGCTGGGTGCTGAACATCAATTTCGTCAAGTATTGATGCACCGTCGTTTGTTATTGTTATGTCGCCTAGACCGTCGATGAGCATTTTGTCCATGCCGCGAGGTCCTAGTGTTGTTCTCAAAACTTCGGCGATGACTTTGGCGGCCATGATGTTGTTTGTTTGTGCCTCTTTTCCGCGTTTGCGTGAGGTTCCTTCTTTAAGTATTAGAACAGGTTGTCCACCCTGAGTAGTTAAATATGCCATACAAATCCTTCCTATTACTTCGACAAATTCTAGCTACAGCAATTTCGTGAGAGAATATAAAGTTTTTCACTAACAAACAAGAGAGGCTTTTGTTGTGCCTCTTTCAGAGAAAAGGGAGAGGAGAATGTTTACTTTTCCAAAACTTTTCTTGCAGCGATTTCAATGTCTTCTGCTTTAACTGTTTTTCGTCCAGCATGCATTGCATAGTCGATGGCTTCTTTAGCTATTTTGATGCCAACATTGTCCAGTTCCTTTGCGAGCGCTTTCGCGGCTGCCTCGCTTACTCTGCCAGCTCCTGCTTTCTTGCATATTCTGTGCATTGGAGCTATAGATAACTCTGGATTCTTCATAATACACCCCTTCGTAGCTTCTTTTTTCTTTAAGGCAGTATTTAAGTTTTTCATTCACTTTTAGACCGTTAATGTTCTTCTTTTCCCGTTTAAGTCGTTTTTTCCTGTCTAGAAGGGCAAACAGCCAATCAGCGAATCCAGAATACAAGAAGTTTATATGCGGCTTTTTGGTGGTAATCACGCAGAAAAGCGGGGGCACTCGCAAAATGGTCACGATAAACCTCGAAAAGATATTTAATCCAAAAAGTATCGCAGTCATTGGAGCAAGCGATAAAGAGAACTCTGTTGGGCATGCTTTGGTAAAAAATCTTACTCAAAAAGGGTTTGAAGGAAAAGTATACCCAGTTAATATAAAAAAAGATGAAATTCTTGGCATCAAAACATACAAAACTGTGGGAGAAATACCAGAAAAGGTTGACTTGGCAATTATTGCAACTCCCGCAAAGACTGTTCCTCTGATAGTGGAGGAGTGCGGTAAAGCAGGAATAATTGGTATAATAATCGTTTCAGCAGGTTTC
>PIXS01000336.1 GCA_003096255.1 Candidatus Bathyarchaeum sp.
GCCATGAATATCACGACGAAGGTAAGGACCATATAGCAAGGATTCAGCTCTTACTTGAGAATCGATTTGAACAACCTTAAAGCCAGAAATTTCTGGATCGTCAGTTACGAGCCAAGATGGACCTAATTGAGGCTTCTCAGCAGCTGATTCCCAAAAAATTAGCTCATGATTCTTTAGGTCATATAATTTTATTTCAGCCATCACCAGATTCACTTCTCTATCTTGTAAACATTTTATGCGGAACTCTAGACCGTTCTGTGGGGTCGCTGAAAAAAAAGTCAAATTAAATTCCTGATAGACATTCAAATCATGAAAATCTTGGAACTTGATTTTTTTAGAAGCAAGAATGTCTATGCCATCGTTTGTAACCACATCAATGTACACTAAGCCTTTGGATGTTTCTCTCGTAAAAAATATGTATGAAAAAGAAGATAACGAAAAAATAATCAGAATAACCAAAATAAAAACAGGCTTAGACAACTCTTTCATATTTCTTCTGTTAAGAGAAAAATTACTTATAACAGTTGTACAAACCTCCCAGAAAGCAACAAAAACATTACCTAAAATTGTATGCGCGCACCACGCCTGCAATCGTAATTTGAGTTTGTTTGAAAACCAAAATATTGAGCTGAGGTTCTCGAATCCTAACTGCAGAACGTTTTAACCAGTTTGCAGTTTCATTATGTGTGGGTTTGAATTTTAGCCCAATACAGATTTATTCCATTGTCGCGAACAAGCAACCAATGTAAAGGGGCGTATGCCGTGATTTCTTGCTGATTCAATATACTTTATGAACTCTAAGCTCTGTTGAGTGTGGAAATGAGGCTGAAGATACCCCATCTTAGTGAACAAGTTCTTCATGATCTTGATTTCTAACAGTTTTGCGCCCAACCCAAAAATGTCCTCAATGGCTTCTGTGAAATCTTCGATCCTGTAGGGGATGTCTTGTTGACTGATGTTGTACTCCGTTTCTAAATGGAAATAGATTGTCTGTTTCGCGGATTCTCCTAGCCAAGATAGACTTTCGTCTACTGCTTCCAGCAAAAATTTCTCAAAATTCATTGTCTACCCACTTCAATGTTTTGTCGGTTGTGACCGCTTTTTGGCCGTAATGTCTTCTGGTTGTTTGAGGTTGTTGATTTTGGGGGTTTTCTGTAGTTGTGTTGAAGTGTGTTTTGTATAGGTACCAGTTTGTTGTAAATACTCCCATTATTTCTCACCTCTTGTTTTTTTGTTGTATTGTTGTTTTGTTTTACTCCAATACATATATGATGTCTTGTTACTTAATATACGGCTTATTTCTTGCTGGATATATATCGAAAACCGAAATGTGACAAAAAAAGTACATATAGAAACCGTAACACCTGAACAACGTTATTATCTCCTTTTGCTGTTCTGATACTCGATGACCGAATACTCACTACACTCCGAAATCAAACACTGGTACAAAGCTCCAGGAGACAAACTTGAAACCAAAGTAGACAATTACATAATCGACGTTCTCAGAGACAAACTTTTAATCGAAATCCAGACAGGAAACTTTTCAGCCATCAAAAAGAAACTAACAAAACTGCTTCACAACAACAATCGAGTCCGATTGGTTTATCCTATAGCTAAACTAAAATGGATAATCCACGTATCCCAGTCAGGAGAGTTTGTCAGAAGAAGAAAGTCTCCAAAAAAGGGCAAATTAACTGACCTATTCTATGAACTGGTTCATGCCCCCAACCTGATTAAAGACAAAAATTTTTCCTTTGAAGTTTTGCTGATTGAAGAAGAGGAAGTAAGATGCAATGACGGCAGAGGAAGCTGGAGAAGAAGAGGAATCAGCACAAGAGACCGAAAACTGTTGAATGTGTTTGACAGAATTGTTTTCGAAGACAAACAAGATTTCCTCAAATTTCTACCTCCCGAACTGAATGGACACTTCACGAACAAACTTTTGGCGTCAAAACTGGGAATTTCTGTCACGTTAGCCCAGAAAATCACTTACTGTCTCAGAAAAATGGGTGCCATCTCGATTGCTGGCAAGAAAAGGAATCAACTGCTGTTCCAAGTGTCCTTGAATTGATTCCATTCACACATTATCAGATTTGTGCTCGGGAAAACTGGAAGGTGCCTAGGGCAATCATCAGAACGTCGAAGATAACAACCACGGCTATGCTAATCAGCAATCCAAATGGGTCAAGCAAGGGTGTTCCAGTTCCTAGGAGACACCAACGTAGCAGTTCGACACCATAGAACATGGGGTCACACAACATGGCAACCTGAAGAGGCAACGGTGCCAAGTCGATGGGAAAGAATGTACCTGACAGCATGAACAATGGCCACATCACAAAGGTTGACAGCAACTGAAAGGCATGAAAATCGTTCAAAGTTGAGCCTATTGCTACGCCAAGACCAACAAAGCCTGAAGTGATGAGAATCATTACCCCAACTGCAGCAACTGCCCCAGCCACGAACGAGAGTGATGGGGTGAAGGCGCCTAGAAGTCCTGCGACTGTCATCAAGATTATGCCTTGTATTGTTGCGGTGGTTGCTCCGCCAAGTATTTTGCCGATGATGATGCTGGTTCGGCTGACTGGTGAAACGAGCATTTCTTTCATGAATCCGAATTGTCTGTCGAATATGACTGAGACGCCTGAGAAGACGGAGGCGAAGAGTAGTCCCATTCCTATTACGCCTGGTGCCATGTATGAGAGGTATTCAACGCCTTCGAATGCGTTTACGAAGCCTCCAAACCCTAAACCGAAGATGACAAGGAAGAAGACACTTTGGGCTACTGACGAGATTACTCTGGCTTTTGCTCGCCAGTAACGTTTCAGTTCCCGCATTAGAACTACATAGATTGCTTGTCCAGATATTGGTTGAACCATTTCATGTTTCACCTTCCATCTTGTTTATCCTCTGACCCGTTGTCCGCGGGCTTGCCGCATGATTCGGTGACGCCGCACCATATCTACAATGCTTCCCTCTTCTTCGCGTATGTTTCGTCCAGTAACAGACAAAAAGACATCGTCAAGAGTGGGTTTACGCAGCTCCACAGACTCCAAAACAACACCAGCCTCCTCAGCCAATTTAACAATCTCAGGGATTCTGTGCCCGCCCTTGTCTACCAGCAGATTCAAGCATTTTGAACATGTTTCACCCCCAAACTGAATGCCCCTGTTAGCCACAGGCTGTTTTGGCTGTTGTGGGTTATGCATCATGCGGCTTATTGTGGCGTAATTGTTGCCGGAAGCAACGATGTTGATTCGGCGTATCCACTCTTTGTTTTCTAGAAGGGGACGGAACGTTTCTATTGCCTTTGGGTCATTGAATAGTAAGGTGACAACGTCTCCTTCTAGGCGGGCTTTCAGGTTGTCGGGTGTATCCAGCACCACAACCTTGCCAAAGTCTATGATAAGTATTCGTTTACAGAGGTAATCGGCTTCCTCTGTGTAATGTGTTGTTAAGATGATTGTAACACCCTTTTCCTGATTGAGCTGCAGAATATGCTCCCAGATAGAGCGGCGAGTCTGCGGGTCCAAACCCAATGTTGGCTCATCCAAAAAGAGGACTTTTGGGTGATGCAGCAGTCCTCGGGCGATTTCTAGTCGTCGTTTCATGCCGCCGCTGTAGGTTTTCACAAAATTGTCTGCACGGTCGGCTAGTTGAACTATCTCCAGCACTTCTTTGATTCGCTGCTGCCGCGTGTTTCGTTCAAGACCGTACAGGCGTCCATGGAAGTCTAGATTTTCTCTGCCCGTCAAGTCTATGTCGAGGGTGGTATCTTGAAACACGTATCCTATGCTGCGGCGGACAGCGTCAGGTTCTGTGCGGATGTCGTGACCGTTTACTGTGGCTGTGCCGCTGGTTGGTCGCAGCAACGTTGAGAGCATGTTCAGGGTTGTGGTTTTGCCTGCTCCGTTAGGTCCCAGAAACCCTAAGATTTCGCCTTCTTGTACAGTGAAGCTTATGCCATCTACTGCCCTGATTTTCTTGTCAAAGACTTTTGTTAGCTCCTTGACTTCGATGGTGTTTATTGTTTAAGCCTCCAATAGGTAACTGCCAATCAATAAGATAAAAACATGCTTTCCTTGTAAAAATGATTCGGGATTATGGTTAAAATCAGCCCTGAACAGGAAGGATAATACATTTTGGTATCTGCAGAATGAAAAAAAGGTTGGGAGAATGGACTGTTTGGTTGGTCATTAGTTTTCGTTTAGTGTCTTGACTCCTAACAGTACAAGAATCCCAGCGATGCCTAAATCTGCCAAGCTCCAAAGACCATCAATAATCATGTTAAACAGAGATTGGTCACCAAGGTTAATGAAGCCGTATATTGCACTGAAGAGGAAGGTAATAGCCCACAGTATCAGGAAGTAGCCGATGAGTTGATTTTTTGAGAAGCCGCTGGCAAAATCGTTTATTGGGTCTCCCATTTTTTTCTCTCCTTATGTGCTTCATCGGCTAAAGTACTATATTAGATTTTTAACTTCAAGGCAAAAGGGAGCTATTTTTCTATTACTTCCTTAACTAAGTCTTTGTTGTCTTTCAGCCAGTTGATTATTACTTCTTTGTTTTTGTCCAGCATGTTCTCTGCCATTCCAGCAACCATGGGAGGCAGGGTTTTGCCTATTTCTGTTTTAAGTTTATCAATTAATTCGTCTTCTGCGTTCATTTTCTCAACTCCGTTGCACCCTAAATTTAACTCCACAACATAAGCTATTTGGTTGTTTTTAGCGTTTTCGGGTAGAACCTCTTTTTGATTTAAAGTTGCCAACCAGTCTGCGTCCTGTAGCTGCATCCATGTAGATTGACCGTTTCTTGTTTTTCTTCTTGTGCTTCACCTTGAGGGTCCAAACAGGCAACAGCACAAGCTCAGAGTAAACTGGATTGACGCCCAAAGTCAACTTCAACTTTGAGTAAATTTTCTTTTGCCCAATCTTCACTTTAGGAATTCGGGGTATTTCCTGCGGAAGCCTTGGAATAAAGGTGATTTCGTCGTCATCATCAAAGTCCTTGAGCTTTCCAGCGCTCTTCGTCATCACAGTATGAAACAGCATTGCACCTCGTTCAAGAGAAATCGGGGCGCCAGTGACTGCGCTGACATAATATGTTTCGGCTTCTTCCTTGCTGAAAAACAGCAGATGTTTTGTTTCGCGGGTTGCTGAGACCTTCCAGATGGGCATATGTGAAAAGGTTGCGTCATAGAATTCTTCTTTCTTGGTGAAGAGACCCCCTTCAAGCAATGACTTAGCTCGATTGAACGCTTCCACTTGAGTTATTCTTGTGGGAATCGCTAAAACCTCCCCCAAAACGTTCTTGGAGGGCTCAAAACCGAATTTGGACAGCCAATACAGGTACTCTTCGTCGCCTTTAACTCGGCTCCGTTTCACATCCTTTGACCGGACAAGGGAGTTAAGGGCTTTTTCAACATCTTTGACCACGGCGCCTAAGTTTTCTGCAACATACTCCGCCGAAACACTCTTCCGAACAGAATTCAGGAACAGTTTGATTCGCTCAGCAAGAGTCTTCTCTGGAGGAGCCGCCTCAGCCAAAACAGCTTGCACGATTTTCTTTTTCGGTTTCTTCTTCTCTTTTTCTGGCTCCTGATATTTGGCGAAAAACTGTTTTGCTTCAGGCAACATAGACGATGGAATGTCCTGCTCATCCAAGGTTAGGTGATCTGTTACTAGCCATCGAACCTGAAAATTGACCACATCATCGTATACGTCTGGAGACAGCATGAGGAATTCGCCTGTTCGGAGGCTTGGAAGCTTCTGCAGAACTGTTTCAGCGTGGGTTGGATCGATTGACTGGATAATCTGCTTTACCCGCGCAATGTCCTGTTGTGTCATCATGCGACCCAGACACCACGTGTTAACTTGTGCAAGGGCTTTGTAGTCAATGTCAGTTATGTTCTGGGTGGCGGCTACAAGACCAACTCCATATTTTCGTGCCTGCTTGAAAAGAAAGGCGTACGCCTCTTTGGGGGGAGGATTTCGTGGATAAGGCGGAATGTAGGGCGCAATCTCGTCTACGTAAAAGAGCAGTTGTATGTCTTCTGAGGGATTTTTTAGCATCCAGCAGTAAAGTTCCCTGAGGAGGGTGGCGAGGAAGAACTGTTTGTCGTTTGTGGAGCTGAGGGTGTTCAAGTATATGATGTTGAGGGGCACCTTTCCGTCGCTCTTGTCCATGAACATGTCCATGTTGATTCGGACACCCTTCTGAAACATCAACGCTGGAGTTCCCACAGTAAGAAAACGTAGTTTGCGGGCAATCTCCTGAGGCTCCCTTCGCGTAACAAAACTCTGCAGCATCTCAGCGATTTCTTGGGGCGGATTTAGCACCAGCTCAGCCATATGAGCCATGTCCCTGATGCTTTCTCCTTTTCGCCACAAATTCTCCAAAAGCGTAAACAGGTAAGCTTTGGCTCCCTTTCCAGAATCCGAACCCAAGTCATATCCAAGAAAGCTTGAGAGAGAAGTGGCTGTCAAATCTAGAGCCAAGATGGCTTCCTCATGGGGCGTGTCCTTTGACGGAAACGAAAGAGGATTGACGCTGATGGGAATGCCTTTGCTGCTGGCAGGAGTGAAAATTGCTATCCTCGCCTTCTCGAAATACTCCTCCTGCATCGTCAGGGGGATTCCGTGACTCTCCAGCTCTTCTAGGTTTCCTTTCAGGGCAAGGGAGGAGATGTCGCCTTGGGGATCAACTATGATTACGGGGATGTTATGACGTACAGCTTCTTCCATCAGGCATTTGCAGAGGACTGTTTTGCCTGAGCCGCTGGCGCCTAATGCCATCAGGTGGCGATGAAGAGCTTCTGCAGGTAATTCAACTGTTGTTTCTGTTCCCCGTTCTTTGCCCAAGAAAAAAGACAAGATTGTTCTCCTCCCGTAACGTTACCATCATCTTTTTTATTTATCTATCTCAACGTTCTGAAGCAGCTCAACTGTTGGGTTTGAATTTTTGGGTAAATCTTACATATTGATTTGATTCAAATAGGTAGTCTGACGTCCCTTTGGGTTGTCTTTGTGCAACGGTGTTGATAAAAGAAAATGGCGGTTGACGGAAAAATAGTAATTTTGGCTGTTGTAGGCATAGTAGTTACATTGCTTTTTGCAACATTTATCATAACAAATATACCACTTCAACCTCCTTCTCCAGAATCCAAGGAAGTGCCCCATGAGAACAAATGGGGAATCTACGTTTTTGACTTCGAAACAGAAAAAACAGAACTGATTTACTCTTCAGCAGAAAAGATTTCGCGCATACGCCTAAACAACGCTGGAGATAAGCTGGTTTTCTATCATGAGGTCGGCAACAGCAGCGAATCCCCACTGGAGGGCTCGATCATAAATCCCTGTGAGGAGATTTGCAGCATCAACGTTGACGGCACGAATTACAGGCGGATTACTTACAACGAGTCCTTTGATTTATTGCCCTGCTGGTCAACTGACGATTCAAAAATTTTTTTCCTGTCCTTCCGCGAAACCATGGACATATTTGTGATGGATGCTGACGGCGCCAACATACAGGAAGTTTATGATTCTGGCGATCATGACAGCGACCTACACTGCTCAGGCGGTAAGCTGGCTTTCACAAGGGACAGCCAAATATGGATAATGAATGAGGATGGGACAGGGCTTGCTCAGGTTACTGATCCTCCTCGGGCAGGTGAAAAGGGAAACGCTGTTTTGCCCTTCGGGGACTATGACCCAAACTTGAGTCCCGACGGAAGCAGGACAGTTTTTGAGCGGATGGTTGATGATGCGACAACTCATGGCAACTACAACCTTTACGTAATTAACACAGATGGTTCAGGAGAAACAGCAGTCACAGATACGGGCTACACGCAGGGCATTGCCGCCTGGTCTTACTCAGGAGAACAGATTGTGTATATGGTGAGTGCTATAGGAAACGATGGAAAATATGACCTGTACCTTGTTAATTCTGATGGTACACAAAACCGTGACATCACTCCAGACTATTTTCCAGCAGACTTTCTTTGCTATGAGCCCATCTTCTCAAAAGATGACGCAAAAATCTTTTTTGTTGGGCAATGGTTCCAAGATTAGACAAATTAAACGTGTGTTTATTCCTTCTTGGAATACCGAATAAGCCTGAATGACCGTATATACTTTAATTACCAATGACGGGTATAATACATAAGGGGAATAAGATGTCTAACGGCTCATGTTCTCAAGATGCTGTGGGCACCAAAAACAGTGAAGGCGTCACGCAGCACTGTGAAATAGAAAATATCATGAGTTCTGAACTTGTAAACATAACTCCAGAAAACACGTTGTATGAAGCAGCCAGAACAATGGGCGAAAAACGCATCGGAAGCCTGATAGTGATGAAGTATGAGACTGCAGTAGGCATAATCACGGAAAGGGACCTGCTGCGGGAAGTTGTGGAAAAAGAAATTGCTCTAGAAAAGGATTGGCTGGCTGGCGGCGTGAGCATTAAAGAAGAAAAAGTTGAGTCAGTCATGACCTATCCGCTCATCACGATATCCATAAAAGCCAGCGTGAAAGAGGCAGCCCAAAGGATGATCGAAAACAGAATCCGTCGCCTTCCAGTTCGTGAACACGGAAAGGTTGTGGGCATAATGACCGCCGCAGACCTCATTCGCTGTCTCCCAGAGTCCACAGAGAATCTGCAGCCGTGGTTTGAAGTTGATTACTTCATGAGAAAACGCATCATAACAGCAGATGAGGAAACCTCTGTTGAGGGAGTAGCAAAGATTATGGGCGAAGAGAGCATCGGCAGCGTCATCATCACCCGAAACGAAGAACCCATAGGCATATTCACTGAAAGAGACCTGCTCACAAAATTCTTGGCACAAGACAAATCATTGAAGATAGCCGTGGGCAAAGCTTGCTCATCACCCCTTATTACAGCACCCTTGAGCAGTAGTATTCATGATGCTGCCGCCGTCATGACATCAAAACATATCAAGAGATTGCCGATCATCAAAGACGATAAACTGATAGGAATCCTTTCAGCACGGGACTTGGTAGAGGCATACGCCCGAGCAAAATAGCTGAAGCTACTTGACTTTCAGTCGCCATTTTTTTCTGGCGTGTTTTTTTGTCGCAGCAGTAATCCTTCTGCGAGGAACAGGGCAAAGGCGATGGCGTTTGTTGCTATTAGGTATAGGATTGCAAGGTTTGGGGTTTGTTCTGTTGAGAAGAATTGTACATAAATGATGATGGTTTCTATGACTAGTATGCCTAAGAAAAATAGGGAGTAGCACATCAGTCTTGGCACGAGGTTTCGTCCAATCCAGATGTGTCCGCTGATGCTTGCTTTCTCTTTGACTACGTATTCGCCTGCTTCGTTCTTCTGGAGTAGTCCAGTGTTTTCGAGTTTTTGAAGGTGCCAGTATGCTAGACTTGGGCTGCTGAGGTTTGCGCCTCTCATGACTTCCCGTGGACCAACAGGCTTCCCCTGTTTTACCACGTACGAGTATACATTTAGTGTTGTGCCTTCAGGCTCTTGACTGTCTGCTGTGGTCAAGGCTTAGTTCCTCGGTTCAATGAATGCTTCCACGCCGAAGGAGTCCATTACGAACATTTGGTCCTCCGACAGGATTGTGTTGTATATGTATCCGTCTTCTGTTATTTCAAGTTGAATCGGCTTCAGTTCCGTTGCCGTTGACAATGTATCAAGGGCAGCTTCAATGGGTATGTAGTTGCGAATCATTGTATGAATAGTTAAATTTCCCGTCTTCAATGCATCAAGTCCATCAGCAGACTCAGAGAGTATTCCTCTACCTGTGAATACAATCAACCGTGACTGATGCGGAGCCCACGTGTTATCAAAGTTATCGGGTCCTGTCCAAATGAATTGGCAGCCAGCGAAGTTATTGCTTGTATTATGGTAATCTCGCCTTTCTGTGAATACATAGCGGTTAGACACAAGACTATCAGACCCAGTTCCAACAAAGTAGAAATTGTCATCGTTGCGGGTTACGTTAATTCTGTCCGTGACATCAACCCATACGCCGTCAATATACATTTGAGTGCTGAGTAGTGAATTATCGGAATTAGAATACTCGTCCATTAAATAAACGCCTTCTTGCAAATATGCTTCAGTCCAAGTTCCGTTTTCTAGTTGTGTACTGGGGAACGATGTAACGTTGACCCATTCATCGTCAAGCCATGCGCCCTCAACCCACCAGGTTCCACCATGAGTACCCTTAGCGCCACTAATTCCACCTGTGTGGATTTCCCCTGCTGTACAGAAATCAGCATCTAAGAGTAAGGCATCTTCGTCAGAGTGATTTGTGATATTAAGAACAACAAAATATGGCACTGCGGAAACGTTTCCACTGTAAACTTCAGAGAATGGGAAAGGCATCGTGGTAACGTTAGGATTGTCTTGAATACTGAAGTTGGCGTACACAACATTGACACTGAACTCCGCTTTTGGACCGTCAGGCAATGATGGACCTGGCCGTATTTCAAGTTCTGAGAGTAGAAGAGGTGAAGCGAAAACCGTTCCTACAAGCATCGAAAGTATTCCGAGCCAAATCATGTTTACTTTAAGTTTCATTTTTTTCACCAAACAAGCATTTCCAAAAAGTGGCTATTAGCTCTAATTCTAGAACAGTTACGTTCTACCAATAGAACATACAACCAGTCCCATCCTTTTTGTTTGTACTATTTCACTATTAGTACCGGGCATTGGGCATGCAATGTCACGCCATGGCTTACGCTTCCAAGAAAAAGTTCTTTCAATGTACTTAGTCCCCTTGCACCCATAACAATTAAATCGAAATTTCCATCTCGGGCTACTTCAACAATCCCCTCAACAATATGCCCTTCTTTTAACAGAGTTTCAACAGGAACGCCTTCAGCATAAGCCATCTTGTTGCCTTCCGCCAAAATTTTTTCGCCAGCTTTACGAAGTTCCAGAACATACTCATTAATCTGCAAAGGAGTTAGCTTAAACACAGTAATTGAATACATGTGAAGCAACACAATTTCGCCATCAAACCTTTTAGCTATCTGAATGGCCTTTTCCAAAGCTTGCAACGAATGTTCAGATCCATCCAAAGGAACCAAAATCTTCTCAAACACAACCATTCCCCCAATATAATGACGTTTGACAACTCAAAATATATGCCTTTTCATAAGGCACAACTCAAAAAAAGGGCTTAAAAATACGGTGACAATGCTAGCATCATGGAAAAAATAACAAATAAATTTAACCAAAATTCAGTAAATAGTGTATTTTTACCAAAAAATGAAATCTAAATGCAAATACGAGTAAAAATTGTCCATTAAATTCGTAAGGTAAATTCATTGTTTTTGTAACAAACTTTTAATGGGTCTATGATGTCTGTTTGTGTTGGCGGGTCTAGGCGGGGGGCTAGGGGTCCCTTGCACCGTAAACCCTCTACACGACGGGCTGAATGCTTTGGCGAGGCGTAAAAGATCGCTAGGCATCCTTGGTCC
>PIXS01000337.1 GCA_003096255.1 Candidatus Bathyarchaeum sp.
TTGGCTTTAGGTGCACCAGCTTCTCTTGCTATATGAGCTATTGACCTATTGTTAATCCATTGAATTCTTCCTGTTTCGTCTGAATAAACTTCTGCAACTTGTTTTCCAATTTCTATATCTTCGGGTTTGACGTTTGGGTCGCCGCCGTGTTCTGCTATGATTTCTCTGAGTTTAGCTTCAGCTTTTCCTGATTTTAGAAGGGTAGTTGCTTCTTTGGCTCCGTTTTCGGCTCCCATCATCTCAAAAAGTAGTCCTGCAAGATTCGTAGCCTTGTTTACTAAATCTATTGACCCACTACCCATAAGCGTTGAAAGGGCTTCTCTTGCTTCTAGTGCTGGTCCAATTGCATGTCCGATGGGCTGTTCACCAAAGGTTACTCCACATTGCACGTGGATTCCTAATCTTTTGCCAAGTTCTATGAATTCTTGTGCTAGTGTTTTTGCTTCTCCAATTGTCTTGATTTTTGCTCCTCGTCCCGTAGGTATGTCCACTACCAGGTAATCTGCACCTATCGCCTTCTTTTTACTCATTATCGAAGGCAACAAAAGGGGGTCAATGGAAAGAGGATACTCAACCTGAATCAACAAGTCGTCGGCGGGAGCCAAATCTAGTGCACCACCCCATGTTAAACAGGCGTTAGTTTTTTTCACAACTGCTTGCATCTCTTCTGCTGAAAGGTTGACTGGACACAATGTTTCTACCCTGTCTGCAGTGCCCGCTGGAGATGTTATAGCACGGGATGACGTTTTTGGAATTGTAAAACCTGCGGATGCTACTATTGGAACTACGAGTATTGTTGTTTTGTCTCCTGGTACCCCGCCTATGCTGTGCTTGTCTAGAATTCCTCTTTTGCCAAAGTCTAAGGTTTGTCCCGTTTCTACCATGGATTTTGTTAACGCTTCAACTTCGTCCATGCTTGTTCCGTGAATCTGTAAGCTTTTAACAAATGAAGCCAGTTCTACGTCGCTAAGGTGCCTCTCCACAACGTCCAAGATTATGCTTTTGATTTCGTTTTCTCTTAGTCTTCGGCCGTAAATTTTTTCGCGTATGTATGCAAGGGATTCTGGTCTTTCTGCTGGTCGGACAGTTATTGTTTCGCCTTCTTGGATTTTGAGTTTTTTCTGAACTTCTTCATAGATTCCTACTGTCTTTTTTGGAAAGTCTGTTGCCACGTTTGCGATGGCAATTATGTTCTTTTTGTTGTATGTGATTTGAACTCGGTCTGAAGAGTGAATTCCCATCAGGCTTGCGTATTCGTCATCGATTACTATTATCAGTTTTCCGCCAGCTCTGATTCCCAAAAGCTTAACCTTGAACTCCATAACATAACCAACTGCTAATCTATAGAATCATCACAATTATATTAGTTGAATTATACTTAGATTATTGTTGATTAACGTTGAAATACGTAGATTTTGTTGACCAATCTTACACCCCAAAACCAACAGACACTATATGCAGCTTCTATGTAGAACCCGAAGGCATCACTTTGAAGGAAGCTGCGGGTGGGGTTGCAGCCGAAAGTTCTGTAGGAACATGGACAGAACTCACCACAATTAAGCCCTACGTAGAAAAACTCGCTGCAACAGTCTTCAACATCAACGGTAACAACATCCAAATCGCTTATCCTATTGAACTATTTGAACACGGAAACATGCCCAACATACTAAGTAGCGTAGCTGGCAACGTCTTTGGATTACGGGCACTAAAAAACCTAAGACTAAACGACATACAGCTACCAAAAGACCTTGTTCAAAGCTTCAAAGGACCAAAATTTGGCATCAGTGGAATTCGTGAACTAATGGGAGTAAAAAACCGACCCTTAGTTGGTACAATCATTAAACCCAAGTTAGGCTTGAAGACAGAAGACCATGCAAAAGTGGCTTATGACGCTTGGGTTGGTGGATGTGACGTTGTAAAAGACGATGAAAACCTTAGCAGTCAACGTTTCAATCCTTTTGATGAACGTGTGATAAAAACTCTGGAAATGCGAGACCGCGCTGAAAAAGAAACTGGCGAAAAGAAGGTTTACATGGTTAACATAACCTCCGAAACAGAAGAGATGCTAAAACGTGCCCAGTTTGTCAAAGACCATGGCGGAAGATACTTGATGATCGACATTTTAACCTGCGGTTTTTCTGCTTTGCAAACTGTTCGGGAACAGGATTTTGGTTTGGTTCTTCATGCTCACAGGGCTGGGCATGCAGCCTTTACAAAAAACAAGAAACACGGCATTTCAATGAGAGTCATAGCTAAGGTTTCTCGAATAATCGGTGTTGACCAGCTTCATGTTGGAACTGTTGTGGGAAAAATGTCTGAAACCAAAGAAGAAGTTTCAGAAAACTGCGAAGCACTAAAAACGAGCATGTTTGGTTTGAAGAACGTTTTACCTGTTGCTTCTGGTGGACTTTATCCTCGTGTTGTTCCTGCTTTGATGAGCTTCTTTGGTAATGATTTGGTTATTCAGGCGGGCGGAGGAATTCATGGGCATGTTGATGGGACAGTTTCTGGAGCCAAAGCAATGAGGCAAGCAGTAGACGCAGCCCTGAGCGGAAAATCCCTTGAAGATTACGCCAAAACTCACAAAGAATTGAGAGTCGCATTAGACGTGTGGAAATAACAAACACACATGCTTCTCTTTGTTTACTGTACTTTGAGTGGTGTTCTGTAGCCCTTCTCTGTAAGCATTGTGTGGATTGCCTCTTTGAGTTCGCTGACTCCCTTTCCTGTTTTTAAACTCGTAGTGAAAACTTTGTTGCTAACTGTTGATGGCTGTCCGTCACTTATTCTGTTCAAAAACTCGTTAAGGTTCATTTCAATTTCTTTTTTGTTTGCTTTGTCTATCTTGTTTGCAACTACCACTGGGAATTCGCCTATTTTTTTTGTCAAAAACTTAATCATTTCCACGTCAACTGACATGTAGCCCTTCTTTTCTAGCCGCCATGTTACCTCAATGAATGTGGATATGTCCATAACGGCGACTGCTAACACTATGTTTTCTGCGTTTGTTTCAAGAAACTCAACTATCATTCTGTTGACTTTTTCCTCAAACTTTTTGGAAACGCCCATCATTTTTCCAAGGCCTGGCAAATCTACTAGCATTAGTCCTTCACTTAGTGGATACTTGTTGACTTTCCGTGTGGTTCCTGCATGTTTCCCTGTGATGATGTTTAGGCCTGACAGTGCTTTGATTAGGCTGCTTTTTCCTGCGTTGGGTCTTCCAGTGAAAACAAGATACTTTTCTTGCATGTCAAATACTAAGTTGGCATTACACTTGAAGGTATCCCACAGAAAACTCCTTTTTGTTTGTGAACAAAAAAAGGGGGAATTGTGGGAGTCTTTGCTTAGATGAATGGTTGCCTTTTGGGTGTTGGTTTCTTTTTTAGATTGGACATCTTTTTTTCAAGGTTGTTGACACGTATTTTCAGGTCGACCATTTCTTTTTGGAGTTTGGTCACTGTTTCTTCAGTCATAAATTCCCCGTCCTTGTTTTGTGGACAAA
>PIXS01000338.1 GCA_003096255.1 Candidatus Bathyarchaeum sp.
ACACTGTGAAGTTACTCCGGGCATAGATCATCCCATAGTAACTGGATGCGCAATAGGTGTTGCTGAGGACGGAAAGTATGTGAGTTCCAGCGGCGCAAAAATTGGAAACCGCATCATACTAACAAAGGGAACAGGAATAGAGGGAACAGCCATACTTGCTTCAGACCGCCGTGCAGAACTGCTGGAAGTCTTTGATGAAAGTTTCGTTGACAACGCAGAAAACTTCTTCGAAAAAATCAGTGTAGTGAAAGACGCCATCACAGCCTTCAAAACTGGAGGAGTCTCAGCCATGCATGACCCTACTGAGGGCGGAGTGGCAGGCGGGTTACATGAATTAGCGGATGCCGCAAAGGTTGGTTTCCGAGTTTACGAAGAAAAGATTCTGGTTCCTGAGGAGACACGTAAAATCTGTGCCCATTTTGGTGTTGATCCTCTTCAGCTCATTAGCTCTGGTTCCCTGCTTGTTGTGGCAAAAGAAGAATGGGCGGATGAAATAATTGGCAGTTTGTCAAGAAACGGTGTTCAAGCTTCGATAATTGGTGAAGTAACAGAGCATGACTTAGGAAGAAAGCTGGTTACAGGATCAGGAAAAAAAACCGAGCTTGTCCGACCAGTCAGCGACCATCTCTGGAACGCGCTTGAAAAGCCAGTGAAAACTTGTTCAAAATAGGTTCTGGCGTAGGTTTTGTATTAGTTCTTTGAGGTCTATCCATTGGACTGTTACGAAGCCTATGATGATTCTTAGCCAGACCGTGAGAAGCCGTATGAGAACTGTTATTGCCGCGGCAACACCTGCGTCTACTCCAAGCAAACCGTAGAGGCTAGTCATCACTATCTCCACGATGCCTACTTCTGCGGGTATCCCAAGGGGTATAGCTTGGACGTTTACGCTGACCGAGTAAACGATTGTTATCAAAACAAAGTCAACCGTTTGTCCAAGCGAAACAAAAACGAAGTAGGATATGAGTATGCTGAGGAGCCAAGAAATTATGGCAAAAACCACAGGTAAAACAAGATGTTTCGGGTTCTTAAACAAAAGTTGTATGGAATCATGAAATGCAGCTAGCGCCTTTGTTGCTTTTGTTCTAAGACTGTCCAACTTCCAGCGACCCCTTGTGACGAACACCAGAAACCGTATCGCAGTATCGATTACTTTCTGGGTCAACGTTTCTTTCAGTACGCAAAGAAATATGAAAACCAAGGTAACTACAGTGCCCACAATAATCAATAAGACCAAATTCAAGACAGAAGCAGGGAGCTCATAATTAATAGCATACAAGACAGCAGAGCTGAAAATCAGGCTCCCCAACGATATCATCATCGCCACTATCCTGTGACTGACAACAGATGCCACGACTTTTCCTGCGCTTTCACCTGATTCATTAGTCATCAAGTAAACTTTGGAGGCATCTCCGCTGATTGACTCAGCAGGCACCAGAAGGTCAACAAAAGTGCCTATCCAAGTGAACAAGAAAGTTTTTCGCAGAGGAACCTTGACTGAGAGTGGACGCAGAAAATATTGCCACGCTAAAGAGTTGACAAACATAGTCAGGAAGAGAACTGCGGCTGCAATGCCGTAATAGAAGAGATTGACGCTTCCGAGTATGGCGAAAAGCTCGTTGATTCCAACGAAGAAGTAGATGTAGGCAACAAAAATCAGTATGCCTAGCAACAGAAAAGGAACTGTTCTCTTCAGGGAAAACCCCTTTTCGGTAACCATCAGCTTCCGCATCCATCGTAGATACGAGCAATTAGATGTTTCTGCATATTATCTTTTACCTGATTTCGCGAACCAGAACAATTCTGTTGATTCTTAGAATTCTGGTTTTGTTTTTCCTAGTTTCTTGTCTAGGCATGCTTTGATGAAGCCGTAGTATTCGGGTTCTGGTTTAGTTGGTCGGCTCTTGAATTCGCCGTGGAATTGGGAGGCAAAGAAGAAGAATCTGTCTGGAAGTTCAAGAATCTCTTTTCGTCTTCCGTCTGGGCTGTTGCCTGAGAAAACCATTCCCTTCTTCTCTAGAGTGTCCCAGTAGTCTAGGTTGACTTCCCATCGGTGACGGTGACGCTCAAAAATCTTTTCAACTCCATAAAGGGTGTGAGCAATAGTGTTCTTGTTTACCCGAACTTCGTGGGCTCCTAACCGCATAGTGCCCCCCTTGTTGTTCACATGCCTCTGCTCAGGCATCAAATCAATCACAGGATAAGGCGTTTCTGGATTAATTTCAGTGCTGTTTGCTCCCTCCAAACCACAAACGTGACGGGCAAACTCGACAACCGCCAACTGGAATCCATAACAGACACCCAGAAACGGAATATTGTTTTCGCGGGCAAACTGGATGCCCCTAATTTTTCCTTCTGTGCCCCGTGGACCAAAACCGTACGGAATAAAGATCCCATCCATCCCTTCAAGCTCCTTCACTCCGTCTGGATTGTTTTCTAGGTTCTCTGCCTCAATGTAGTTTATCTCAACTTTTGTTTGGCAGGCTGCACCAGCATGTCTGAAGGCTTCGTTCATGCTGACGTAGCTGTCAACTAAGCCCGCGTATTTGCCGATCAGGGCTATCTTGACTTCGTGCTGGGGGTTTTCAAAGGAATTTACAAACTTTTTCCATTCGGTCCAGTTGGGTTTCTTTTGTGGCAACCCCAACCGTCTGCAAATGTAATCACCCATGCCCTGCTCATCTAGAATCAGAGGCACCTTGTAGATGGAAGGCACATTATATGAACAGAAGACTGCTTCTTCTGGAATCGTTCCAAACAGTGCCACTTTACTGCGGATATCTCCTTCAATCATTCTTCGGCATCTTGCGACTATAGTGTCTGGCTGGATACCGATTCGCCTTAGCTCGTTTACGCTGTGCTGTAGAGGTTTGGTTTTCATTTCGCCCGTGACATCCAAGATTGGAATAAGGGCAAGGTGGACGTAGAGTATGTTGTTGTAGCCTTCTTCTAGCTGCATTTGGCGGATTGCCTCTAAGAAGGGCAGTCCTTCTATGTCGCCTACTGTTCCGCCCAGCTCGGTTAGGACTACTTCGGCTTTTGATTGTTCTGCGACGCTTTTGATGCGTCTTTTTATTTCGTTTGTGACGTGGGGAATGATTTGGACGCATCTGCCAAGAAAGTCGCCTCGCCTTTCACGGTCTATGACTGTTTGGTAGATTTGTCCAGTTGTTACGTTGTTTACTTGTGGCAGATTAATGTTCAGAAATCTTTCGTACCCGCCAAGGTCAAGGTCGGTTTCTCCGCCGTCTTCTGTAACAAAAACTTCTCCGTGGATGTAAGGATTCATAGTTCCAGCATCAACGTTCACGTAGGGATCAACTTTTATGACTGTGACATCGAAGCCTCTAACCTGAAGCATTTTTCCAATCGAAGAAGTAACAATTCCTTTACCAACAGAGGAAAGCACACCGCCCGTTACAAAAATATACTTGACCATCCAATTATCCTCCACAATAATAAGTCCCTAACCGCTGTTTCCCGATAAAAATCCTTTCTACACAATAATGTATCAGCAACTGATTCAGGATTGTTGACGAGCCCTCTCAAGTTTTGCTTCGTTTAAAGTAGCTAGTGCCACTTCACCAGCTTCTTTCATTGTATTGCCCAATGAGACAAAGCCGTGGTTCCTCAGAACAATTAGTTTGTTGTCTCCTAGACTCTTCAACACCTCCTTTGCCAGCTCGACTGTGCCCGATTCATATTCCTTCTCTGTTACTGGCAATCCCAGTTCTTCAGCACAGGCGATGATAGTGTCGTTGTGTCCATGAAAAACAGCATTCACGTCCCCACACTTCTCATAGATTAGGTGATGCATTATCGACTCTGAAGAGGGCTTTGTTTGGCCCTCAACAAAAAACGTGTTGCTCTCTTCATTGTAGGCTTTAACGTAGGCAAAGCAGACATCCTCCAAGTCTTCTTTATCCTTCAAACCAGACGCCGTTATCACGAAGCCCTCTTTTGACCTGAAACTCAGGTTCCCAGTGAAGTTTCCTTGAACCTCAGGAGTTAAACCGCTTTCTTGGAATGTTTTGCTCCATTTTTTCAGTTCCACAAGCTTGGAGCAATGTGAAATTCTGTCAGAAACAAAAACAGTGTTGAACCTGATTTTTCCTTCCTTCATTCAATCACCCAACAGTTGTTCAAACCTGTCTACAGCCACTTTTTCCTTCTGAAGTAAACCAGCATTACTCCGCTGACAGCAAGCATGACCACGTACACCATGGGATAGCCCCAAGTCGAATCAAGCTCAGGCATGTACCTGAAGTTCATTCCGTAGATGCCCGCTATAAGAGTCAACGGAATAAATATTGTCGCAATAATCGTTAACACTTTCATGACTTCGTTCATTCTGTTGCTGACGCTTGAAAGGTAAATGTCAAGCATTCCAGACAGCATGTCACGGAAGGTTTCCAGAGCGTCGATAACCTGTATTGTGTGGTCGTAGACGTCCCGCAGGTAAATGTCTATGGACTTGTCAATTAGGGCCGACTCCCATCTTTCCAGCCTGCTTATGACTTCCCTTAGAGGCCAGACGGATTTGCGGAGAAAAATCAGTTCCCGCTTCAAGCTGTGGATAGTGTGAAGAACCTCTGGAGTGGGATTCTTGACAAGCTCATCTTCTATGTCCTCGATTTGTTCTCCAATTTTTTCAAGAACCATGAAGTAGTGGTCCACAATAGCGTCTACAAGTGCGTAGGCAAGATAGTCTGCGCCCATCTTTCTGGTTCGTCCCCGGTCAGTTCTGATCCGTTCCCTGATGAGCCCGAAAACGTCGCCTTCGTTTTCTTGGAATGAGACAACATAGTTTGAGCCGAGAATTATGCTGACCTGCTCGGTTCTTGTTTCGGTTGTTTCCTCGTTGTATTGAAGCATCTTGAGGACAATGAAGAGGTAGTCTTCGTAGTCTTCCATTTTTGGGCGTTGACCCGTATGGGCGATGTCTTCTAATGCAAGAGGATGGATTTGGAGCTGTTTTCCCACCTGTTCTATGTTATCGAGCTTGTGGACGCCGTCCACATTTATCCATGTGATATGGGATTTGTCTTCTAGGGGAAAGCAGTCGTCAATCGATTTTACTTCTTGTTCCTCAAAATGGTCTGTAGTATATGTGATGCAGGTGACCTTTACTTTTTCATCTTTCTTTTTTCCAACATAAACCGGAGTTCCGGGAGGAAGACCAGACTTTTTTGCAAGCTTCTTGATAAAGCGTGGCGTTACCCTGCACCTAAGGAAAGGTTTCTTGTAGTCTATTTAACATTTTTTGAGATTGGGCTAGTCCTTTCGGTTGGGTTCCAAAATTACCTTCAAAGATTTTCCTGCTTCTGCGACTAGCCTGAAGCCCTCGGCTGCGTCTCGGATGTCTAGTCTGTGGGTTATCATGTCCTTTACGTTGACTTGTTTTCTGCTTAGAATCTTTAGGGCTTCTTCTAGGTCTCTTGGGGCTGCGCCATAGGATGTTCGTATTGTTGTTTCGTTTCTCCAGAAGTCTGTTATGGGTATCGGAATCTTGATTGTGGGGTCTGGAACAGCAAAAAACAGGATTGTTCCTCCCCTGTCCACACAATCTAGAGCAGTTAAAGCTGCAGGGGTTGCGCCAGTGCACACTATCACCTTGTCTACCCCTTTTCCATCGTTGAGTTCTTTCAGTTGCTGTGGCAGGTCTCCCTTCGCATCTGTTACATGATCTGCCCCAAACTTTTCAGCCAACTTCAGGCGGTCAGGGTTTATGTCAGCCGCAAAAACATTCTTTACTGCCTTCATTTTCGACAACTGTATATGGAGTATTCCAGCCATTCCGCTCCCAATTACAAGAACCGTGTCACACTTGTTGATATCCGCCAATCTTTGTCCTCTGACTGCACATGCCAAGGGTTCGATAAAAGTTCCTTCCTCATATGACATGGTGTCTGGGAGCTTGTAGACTCCAGTTTCTATGTTAATTTTTGGCACGCGAATGTATTGGGAGAAGCCTCCTGGATAGTAGTTGGTTGTGTGGAGGGTTTCGCATGCTGTGTGGGAGTCTTTTTGGCAGTAGCAGCATTTGTTGCAGGGCACGTGATGTGAGACGAAGACGCGGTCTCCAACCTTGTATTTGGTTACGTTGTCTCCCACTTCATCTATTACGCCCACGGCTTCGTGCCCCAGCACTCGTGGCGCTTTAGGTAGCCTGTACCATTCCACCACGTCGGTTCCGCATATGCCGCTTGCCATAACCTTCAGCAAAAATTCGTCGGAGCCAATCTCGGGTTTCGGAGTTTCCTCTACTCGCACGTCATTGTTGTTGTAATAAACTGCAACGAGCATTGGCTCACCAAAAAAGGTGGAAGTTAAGCTAGGCTTTTCCCGCTTTCACTTCTTCAAAGAATTGTTGTGCTTCTTTGGGTGTGAGTTTGTCGTGGATTATTCCTCGAATCGCCCGTATCATCGCCACTGGATACTGGTGCTGCCAGATGTTTCTGCCAAGGTTCACGCCGACTGCCCCACATTGTAGTCCGTCGTAAACGAACTCGAAGACCTCAAGGGCTGTGTCAACTTTGGGTCCTCCCGCAATCACAACTGGAACGGGACAGCCGTCAACAACTTTGGCAAAGTCTTCACAGTAGTATGTTTTGACTACTCTGGCGCCCAGCTCAGCCGCTATCCTGGAACATAGTCCCAAGTATCTGGCTGTACGCTTTTCCAGTTCTCTGCCTACTGCGGTTACTGCCATGGTGGGTATTCCGTAGTCTTCGCATTGGTCAACAAGCTGTGAGAAACTCTTCAAAGTCTGGTGTTCATGTTTGCCGCCCACGTAGATGCTCATGGAGACGGCGCTGGCGTTAAGTCTAAGAATCTCATTAATCGAAGTGTTCCATTCTTCATTGGAGAGATCGTCTCCTACCACGCTGTTGCCGCCTGAAACCCTCAAGATTATGGGTTTTTCGATTGCTGGGTCTACGCAGTTTCTGAGTACGCCTCTTGTCATCATTATGGCGTCTGCGTATTGAGTCAGCGGTTTTATTGTTTCTCCGGGCTTCTCCAGTTTTCTGGTTGGACCTTGGAAGTATCCGTGGTCAATGGGCAGAAAGAGGGCTTTTCCGTCTTTCTGTATGAGCCTGTTTAATCGGTTTTGTATTCCCCAATCCATCATTATTTTCCTCCCTCATCTTTTGGTCTTACAATTAAATAGCCTTTTTCTATGAGCCAATGATGAAACTCGTAAGTAGTGTATCTGCAGCCTGTTTTACACGTTTTTCTAATCTCTTCATACTTTTCTGAACCTTCGGGCAGCTTGTTCAATTCAACCTGCACAGGGCACGGTATATCGTTACAGAATTCTCGACGCTTATAATCAATGAAACCATCTAAACTCATGTTCCATCATCTCTAACTGGCTCATATTCTCTGGTTGTCGAAACTAAAACCTTTCTGAACTTTGAGTCAGTCTCTTTCTGACGATTACCGCAGCAAGGGCAGCCATCAAGAACAAGGGTATAATAATCCATGATGGAAACTCTGGGATTGCGGCTGTTCCATGGATTTCTATGGTTTTTGTGCTGTGGTTGTACGTGAAGTAGATGTATGTGTTGTACTGGTCTTCGCTGATTGTGGGTGTGACCGATTCACCATTTATTATAACATTCCAGCCGTTTTGTGAAGTCAGCAATCCTTTTGGAACTATTATCCTGCAGAAACCGCTGGTGGCAGTTTCTCCTGTTGCATTGAAGCGTATAAATGCCCCTTCAAGAGGATTGAAAATGAAATCTGAAAGCGTTGAGTTGCTTATGCAGTTAACAAAATATTGGTTCCATTCCCATATGCCAGCGTCAAAGAAGAGAATTGGGTCAGCAATAGGATAATTGTCAGTGTTGTTTATTTGTAACTCGAAGGGTGTGTCAATTATTCCGTCGCTTCCTATCAGGTTTTGGTTTTGTCCGCTTTTTAGGTCAACACCAGTAAGGTTGCTCCAGTAGTTGCCTCCGATAGGATAAGTGTGGTTCCAATTGTGATTTGAAGAAGGAGCCAGCCAAGGGAAAGCAGCTCCAGTGGTGTCATAAAAGTGTCTGGTGTTATCGATGAAGTTATTGTTGTAAATTGTGTTATTGTTTGACCAGTCCAGATACATTCCTTGTTTGTTGTTTGATATTATGTTTCTAAAGATGTTGTTGCCTGAAGGTCCAGAAAGTCCGATACCGTGAGTGTTGTTTGAGATATTGTTCCAATAAACATCGTTGTCTGTTGAATAACTAATGCTTAAGCCAACTTCGTTGCCAGTCAAGTGGTTTGCAACAATTCTATTGTTAGCGCCTCTCCATATTTTGATTCCGAAATCGCTTTTTTCTATACGGTTTTGGCTTATCAGCGAGTTTGTGGTGAATGCAACCAATACTCCTGAAACATCTTTGAGATTGCTTAGTGAAATACCTGTACAATTCACCAAAGCCACATAACCAGCGTTGGAAGGAACCGTTTTGTTTTGTTGGTTTATCCAATAGTACATCGGTTTACCATTAACGGTGTTTGATGAGTCAATATCGTTAATCAAGTATGGAAGTTCAAGAGAGGCATCATTATAATGGTCGTGTTGAATGCGGAAGTGATTTTCATTGTTAAACATACTGTTATTTCTAAGCGTATTGTAGGTAGATGTCGTGAACAGGATGGCTTGAGTACAGTTTGATATAGAATTTCCTGAAACAGTGTTGTTGTTTGAAGATGCAGTAAACTCTATGCCCACCGGGCAACTGGTTATTTGGTTATCAGCTATGGTGTTGTGTTCTTTCGAATCAAACAGTTCGATGCCGCTTTCAGTGTTGTTTGCTATTTGATTTTCGTTGACAAGTATATCCGTAGATTCCCAGACTGTGATGCCTTCTCCGTTTTCTGTAAAAACGTTTTGGGTGATGTTGATATCAGAGGAGATACGGATTCTTATGCCACTTTTGTTGTTTGACAAAGTGCAGTTTCTTATTTCTGAACGCTCAGTGTTAACTAGGAGTATTCCTTCTCTGTTGTTGGCAAGCGTTAGGTTTTGTACCTCTATGTTTGTACAGTTTATTAGAATCACGCATCCAGCGTCCAAGGGTACAGTTCTGTCGTGTTGATTAGTCCAGTAATAGATTGGTTTGCCGTTCACCGTGTTGGATGTGTCTATATCATTGTAATTGGGTTGGGGTGTAATACCAAAATTGTAGCTGTTATCTTTCATTTGGTTGTTTTTGAGTATGTTATCTGTGCCTGAGAGGTGGATGCCGTCGCTGTTGTTTGTTATTTTGTTTCCTGTTATTGTGTTGTTGGAAGTTCCTCTTACGTAGATGCCTCGCGAGTTTCCGTTTATGTCATTGTCAACTATTATGTTGTTATGTGATGTGTAATAGACATAGATGCCGTGTCCAGAATTGCTTATTTTTGCATTCTTGATTGTCACTCCACTGCTTTCCAGTTTTATTCCATAGTCACTATCGTTTCCTTGAAGCTGGTAACCTGCGCCATCAATGACTACATTTCCCCGCTCTACAATTATGCTGCCATAAACATTGTCCGTGAAACTATAGACGTTCCCCACGCGCTGAATTTTATCTGTTCCCTCAACACTTCCATCAGATTTAATGTGAATTGTATCCTCTGCTCTCACTGTCCCGATCTCGGGAAGCGAAACCATAACAACACAAAGAAACAGCAACAAAACAAGAACAGCCGCAGATTTTTTCATGTAACCACCTGATTATTTTTGGACAGTTTACGCCTGTAAATTACTGCAACTGCAATGATAGCAACTAACATAATCAGCATGGGCATCAAAGAGGGATACTCTGGGATTGCGTACGGTTCTGTAAGTGGGTAATTATCTTGGTTGTCGTCGTCAACGATGTAGGGTGTGTCTCCTATGCCGTCCCCGTTGTTGTCTGTTCCGCTGTAGTCATCCCAATAGTTCCCCACGGTGCCGTTGTCCCAAATGTTGGTCGGAAACATTGTATATTCTGGGCGATTCTCTTTCACATTTCTTGTGTTGTTTAAAAAGCTGTTAAGGTAAAACAGGTTCTGAGCGGTATTTAATGCAACCCCCAAAGCTAACCCTTCGCAGTCCTTTACCACGTTTTTTCTTACAGTATTCTTGTTTGAACCAACAAACCTAATTCCCCTCGAACCTCCAAAAATGATGTTGCCGTCAATGCTGTTTTCATCAGAAAACTCTAAGGTAATTCCGCTTGACGCGCCAGTTACAGTATTACCAAGCACCTCGTTTTGGGTGGAGTAGTGGAGGAAAATGCCTATTCCCCCTTTAAACACAAAATTGTTGGCTATTGAGTTGCCTGAAGAGTTGTGAACAAAAATTACGTAGTCAGTAGCTTCTACAGAGTTGTTTACTATTTTCGAGTTCACCGTAGACACTAAAATTATCGCCACTGGAATTTTTGTCAAGTTAAGGTTCTTGACAATTA
>PIXS01000339.1 GCA_003096255.1 Candidatus Bathyarchaeum sp.
TACAGAGTGCCAATCGGCCAGAAATATTGTGAACTTAAACCCAGCTTTTACCAAGTGTTTGACTTTTGCTGAGCACACCAAGCCGATTCCTATGTGTAGTAGTCCTGAGCATTCAAATCCCCAGTAGGCTCTGGGGCTGTTGTTTGTTTCTAAGAGCGTACGAACTTCAGAAGGCGTGACAACCTCTGCTGTGTTTCTCATAACCAAGTCGATTCTGCTTTGAAGGTCCAATTGAGATGCCTCTACTTCACAGAAATTAGTCTAACAACTTAAAAGTTGTTGTTACAAATCCAGAAAAAAAGAGGAGGACGGATTACTCCGTGTCTTCGTCGTCAAAGAAGAACAAGTTATCGATGGTAGTCTGCAGCACTTTGGCTACGTCGTGGGCAAGCTTCAGGGAAGGGTTGTATTTTCCTTTTTCCATGTACAATATGGTTTCTCGTCGTACGCCGACCTTTTTTGCCAAATCTTCTTGGGTCAAGTTGTGTCTGGCTCGTAGTTCTTTGATTTTTGTTCGCATCATAGGTCGCCTTTTCTGCTGTAATACCAACTTAGCAAAGCGTTTGAGATGCCCATGACAAGCATTATTGCGATTATTGCCCATCCAGCTTCAAGTTGAGGCCAATCTAGAAACTCTGTTCCGAAAATATTAAACAAAGTCAGGGATACCATGAAAACTAAAGTGATGTAATAAGTTCCAATGGCTGCTCTTCCGCTGATTTTTAGGGTACGTTCGTCGTGAGTAGGATAACCCGATTTTTTGTTTCTATGAATCATCCACAAAGCAAGTACTGCAACAAGGACCACAATGACAGCGTTCGCGATTAAAATCGTTGGCCACACAAAATCAGACATTTTTACGATTCCTCCTTTTTCTTTCCTACAAAGGATAACGTGTTGCCAGTACCTAGAATGCCTATTCCGGTTATGCCCACAACTGTTGCTATGCCTGCGTGGTCTACGCCTATGATTGGTTCTCCGAAAGCCATCAGATATGCACCGATTATGCATGTTGCTATTCCTAGAATGCGAACGATGTTACTCCATTTTTTCAATGTTTTTCCTCCGTTGTTTATTTCTCACATTTTATTATTTATTTCTAACTTCATGTTAGATATAGATAACATTTAGTATTTAAAGATAACGGAAAACGATACCAAAAAATCGGAGACAAATCTGCCAAAGAATGATCATAAGATCCAAACAGTAGGAGTTTGAATTCACATTACAAGCTGGTCCAAGTTTGTCATTTCTAAAATCTTTAGGGCTTTAAGTACAGCCTCAACCTTACCACTTCTTTCCTTCAATTTGATTAACCGGTGATTCCGCAAGAGCCTACTTTCTACAATTCCCAATTCTTCAAGAAACTTGATGTTTCGATCAACCTCGGACCAAGTGCTATTGGTTTTACGAACAATATCCATGATGTTAGTCTCTCTCTTTTTAACTAATAGTTTTAACATTTTTGTTCTACAGGTTGACGCAAATATTTTTTCCATTATGTCATTTCCCCCCTTGTTTCGTATATAGTAATACTTAATTATTAATAAATATGACGAAAAGTTTCTTACTCAAGAGCACAACCAACAAGTATTAACACCCAAGACACCAGCAACCTTGACGAAATGTATACTTGTTTAAATTGTATACAATTTTTGTACAAATCGTGCAAAAAGTTTTGAATTAAATTTAAATAGTTAATGTTTTGGGGAGGTAAAATGAATAAGACAATTTTTAGAAAGTCCGGATTAGTTTCAGCGATACTAGTAGTATTGGCATGCGCGGTCTTTGTTCCTGCAGTCATCGCAGATCAAGATGTCTCTCAAAGTGGCTCAAATTATGGTGAAGCCGTAGTCTCAGGCGTCCAGGCCACTTATTGGGGCGACTACTATTTTTGTTATTGGCATGTTGGGCGATGGCTGGGCGATTGTGATAGCTATTATGGTGACCTACAATTTACATTATATGCCGATGAATATGATATGTCCTCCAGTACCGCCAACGAGACTTATGATGACTACTACTTCGGTCCGTTGTATTACCTAGGTGCTACTGCATCTTCCGGGTTCTACAAGAGTGGCGTTGGGACTTTTTACTGGAGTTCGGGACGTGCTGAACTTCCACAATAAACACAGTGACGGCTTCCTAAACAATTTCCCCCCTTTTTTGTCTCCATTTAAAATATGTGTCAAATATTGAGAGATGTGCAAAAAATGAAAGAGTTAGTCAATTTCTGGATGCTAATAATTTTTTTCATTCTATCAGTAGGTCTTATTGGTTTAGTTGGTGCTGAAAGTTCTTCTCCAGCATGGCTAAAGGAAGGCACGTATGTAAAATATTCTACTGATCAAGTTGGTTACGCTTATTTATTCAACAATTCAGGTTTGTCAGGCATTAATAGTCTCAGTTTTTGGAATGCAACTTTTGGTTGGCGCTGCGTTAGCATTAACGACACAGTAGCTAAATTAGAGTTTACTTTTGATTATGTTGGTAAAACGTTGAATGATGTTTCTTTGGAAAATGCTACGTTGCAACTTGCTGGTGAAGTTTATGTTGACATATACACGAGGGCCATGTATGCGTCAAATGGTTCATTATTGGGTACAACTCACATGTGGGTAACAGCTAACCCCACCGAGGGCCAAGACGTAGTCGTTTGGGACATACCACCAGAAAGGGTAACATTACCCGCAAAAGTTAACGGCGTATGGTTCCAAACCATCCAAGGTAAACAAGACGGCTTCAATTTAGAAGGAACAGAAACCGTAAACGGTAAAGCAAAAAATTTTGGGTTACTCTGTGACCTCGACACAGGATTAATGGTGGATGGAAATTTTGAATGGGACCCCATAATAACTGGAGCAGGAATTAAAGCGCTTCTACTTAATGGTCGCATTATCCTTTCTGACACAAACATCGCACTTACAATAACATCTGACAACTCTAAAGGGTCTTTCATTTTTGTGTTTATAAGTTTGTCAATACTAGCGTTCGTCATACTGTTCGTTGCATTCTACAAGCGAATTCACCAAAAACGCAAACACTAAGTTTGCTTGACAAACCATTCAAGTTTGGTAATATTTCTAGGCTTTCTTGGTGAAAAGTTGAATAAACTGACAACTGATTTCACATTCTAAACACGCTAAGCACAGGACCGATGATGTGTAATTGACAACTCATATAACAATAACAGTTATTCAAAAATCAAAACTATGCAAATTGTATGCAAGCAATGTGCAAATTGTGCAAACTGTTTAAGATTTAATTTAAACATCTAGTCTTTTGGGGAGGTAAAATGAATAAAACAGATTTTAGAAAGTCCGGATTGATTTCAGCGATGATAGTTGCATTGGCATGTGCGGTCTTTGTTCCTGCCGTTAGTGCAGATCAACATTTTTCTGTGAGTGACTCATATTTCGGTGAAGGCGTAGGCGCAGGCGTCATGGCCACTTATAGTAATGGCTCATATTCTGATTGTTTTTGGCATGTTGGGCGATGGCTAGGCGCATGTGATGGTTATTTCACTGACCTATACTATACATTTTATGAGGATGGTACGCCAACGTACGGCAGTACCAGCAACCCCTACGCAGATCAGAACAAGACAGGTCCTTTTTCATCACTAGGTGCTTCTGGAGCCTCTGCGTTCTTCGAAATCTACTATGGGGTCATTTATTGGAGTTCAGGACTTGCTTGGCTTCCACAATAAAGACAGTAACGGCTTCCTAAACAATTTCCCCCTTTTTTATCTCGATTTGAAATAAGCGTCAAATCGTGGAGCCGTCTTTTTGTCATTCAAATAACATTATGGTTTTTTGCGTTTTGTTGAGCTATCACTTCGCCCTTTTGTGTTAGTTTGTAGAATTTTCGTTGTCCAAAGTTGATGCTTTTGATTAGATTTGCTTTTTCCAAGAGTTGAAGATGGTGGTATGTGGTGCGCCAGTTTAATCCCAGTTTTGTTGTAATTTGGTTGCAGTTGCATGTACCAAGTAGTAGTGTTTTTAAAATCTTTTTTCTAGAGTTGGCGCCTCTTGAGCGGCTGAGCAACAAATGTAAACCATTGTGGTTGTTAACTCGGTTTAGCCTGTGGGTACTCATGGGGAGGCAACCTTGCAGGAACTAGTTACGTTGTAAAACTGAATTTAAGGAAGACGAAAAGTTTAGGCAACACACAGTAGAGGAAAATACTTCAGGTCAGTCTCAACGTTCACTTGTTGCTGTCGGTTTTTTTGCACAATAATAGAAAGGATATAACTAAAATTTGGAATATGAAAGCGTGAACTTTTTTCGAAAA
>PIXS01000340.1 GCA_003096255.1 Candidatus Bathyarchaeum sp.
GTGTTAAACAAATCTCTTTACGATATCCATAAACTTAGAGACAAAATTAAGATGCAAAAAGGCGTTAGAAGGGTGGGAATTTCAGCCAGCATAAATGAAGACGTTTGTTTTCCAGAGAACTTAGTAATTGAACCTACGGTGAAGAAAAGAAATGGTAGATCAAATTGACCTTCAAATTATAGCAGAACTAACAAATGACGCTCGAAAGCCTTTCAGGCAAATTGCTGAAAAAATTGGTGTTTCAACCCAAACAATCATAAAAAGATACAACGAAATGAAAAAAAGCGGATTAATTCAACATTGCTCAATCTCAGTAAACCTGCAAAAAATCGGGTATGCGGGTTCAGCTCATTTGTTGATTACTGGCTCAACAGGAAGTAACTTGTCGGAAACAATGAGCAAACTAAGAAAAACGCCAAACGTGATCATAGCAACCAAAACAATAGGCGACTTTGAAGG
The DNA here is from genome assembly GCA_003096255.1 of Candidatus Bathyarchaeum sp. Next base: position 460 of record PIXS01000340.1, read on the forward strand.
ATACGCGGTTCTAGTATTCAAAGACGCTTCAGACCTTTACGAAAACATTCTCCAACTAAAAAAGACGTTAAACGTTGAAAACTTGAAAGTATCCCTATCTGTACCTGGACTTAAAGACTTCCCACGTACAAGATGCGTAATTCCTTAAGTGCAAATCAACAGAATAAAGGTACAAAACATCTCTCTCGGTAATTACTTAAAAAAGGGTCAAGTACCTTTAATTCTAGTTGAAAACTGATGCCATACATAATTGTTTTAATGACCACAAGCAACAAACAAGAAGCAAAAAACATAGTTAAAGTTCTGCTTGAAGAACGGTTAATCGCTTGTGCAAACATTGTTGAGTCTGTGTCGTCGTTTTTCTGGTGGAAAGGAAAAATAGAAGAGGAAAAAGAAGTTCTAGTATTCATGAAATCGCAAGAAAATCTTTTCGATAAACTTTCAAAAAAAGTTCAAGAACTTCACGGTTATGATGTTCCAGAGATTTTGGCACTCCCAATAACGCGTGGGTCGCAGTCTTATCTAGACTGGATGAAAAAATGTTTTGAACAACGGTGAACCGATTGGCAAAACCAGTAAAAAGAGCTGAACGCTTGGAAGTTAGTTACGAAAGTGAACACTGGCAACTTTTGAAAGAGTTAAGGTCTAAAGCACTTGGCATAATGGAGACCCTCAAAAGAAGCAACATGGACTCTACAGTTCATGGAAGCATATCTCGAGGTGACGTTTCTAAAACAAGTGACATCGACATATTCTTGCCAAGCATTTCTTCATCCTTTAGTCTTGAAGTTTCTCTTGAAAGGGCAGGTTTTCAGACATGTCAACGAACAATACTTCAAGCTACTCCTCTTTATGCCATGAAAGGATACATTGAACTAGATTCTCAAACTAGCATTTCTTTTCCTTTGGTAAAAATGCGCCCCGTTGAGAAAGAGTTTTACAAGTTCGGAGGAGAAGCAACGATTCACGAACTCCAAAATGAGAAACGCATCGCAGGTGTTGACAAGCGACTAATGTTAATTGAACCTACGCCAGAAGGACATGTTGAAACTGCAGTTGTAGGTCAAGAAGAGATTACATCAAGAATTTTGGGGGTCTCACTCAATACTGTTTTGGACCGTGTTCGTGCTCTACTGCGCCGTGACAAGGTGGGAAGAACAGGGGTTTTCATCGAAAAAGTGTTAGCTCCAGACGAAACTTTTGAGCAAGCAATGAAAAAAATTGCAGATACCAATCCTGCAGTTCGTAGAAGAACAAAGTTTTACGAAAACTGACATCACAAGTTGTTATGGCAAAGGAAACCGTAAAAGCGCTCCAATTCCGCCTAAGGAAAGAAGTTTTGCTCCTGCTTCATGTTCGGTGCTTAGAACCATAACGTTTCCGCGTGCTGATTCTACTTCATTCATTAGAGCCTCTAGGGCTAACCGTTTTTCTTCTGTAGCTTCGCGTAGGGTTTGGTCTGCAACTAACAGTTTTTCAACGGCGCCATAAGTTGTTGCTTTTTTGACGTCATCAAACCCATAAGTTACTGTGAGCTTGTTTTTCCCAAGTCGAGCTAAGAATTCTTCCATGGCCTCTGTTTCGTCAGCAACCCTGACATGCTCTAACACGTTAATGAGAATTCCTGAACGAAGGGACTCCTGTATACCAGACAAGCCAGCACTGTTTACGCGTCTTATAGCGGCAATAGACTCAACAACATCTCGTGCTTCTTTCTTAAGATAATCCACAAAATCGTCTTTGATGAATCCAGGTCCGAGAACAACAATTGGACTTTTAAGCGGCGTCCAAGCTTCCCGAAGAGAGTGCAAAGCCGATTTGAAGAACAACTGTTTTCCTTTTGAGCGCTTTTCTTCTTCTAATTTTCCAGGAAGCTTCATTCTTTCCCCTGCTTTAACTTCGATGCCATATTGTCGCAAAACAGCAACACAATATTCTTCGTCGTCCATTGAAATTATTGTGAGAGGTGCAGCAGTAATTTTACTTGCTCTTTTTAGTCGGTCAAGCTGATGTTTCTGCCACTTCTTTTTTACTATACTTAGGGGCTTGTTTACTGCCACGTTTATTGTATGTCTTGACCCGTTTATGCTAAGTTTTTCAGGCGCATCACACACGATACCGTTGATTCTTAAACGGTTTAGAACTTTATCCCAGTACATTTTCTCGACTATCAGCCCTAGGTTTACTGGAACCCGTTTTGCTTTGGTTGGTCGTGCATACTGGTCATCAGATTTTGTTTGCCTAGTTGTACGGGCGTAGACCTCATCTTTTTCGTTAATTATGTTGTATAGGTGCCAAAGGTCATCTAGGTTTTCTGGCATGACTTTCGCATATTGTTTTTTGAGGTCTATACGAAAAATCTTCAAAAGAGTTCATTTCCTTTCAAGCTGATACAACGTATTATTGCTAGTTTAGAACTGATAAAAGCATATTGGACACTTTATGAGACTATCAAAAACAAAAATAAAAGGAGGCAAAACAGCCTCCGAAATTAGTTGATGTTTGCTGAAACAGTTCAGCTTTGTATTTCTTCGAAGGTCATCAGTTTTAGTTTCAGCGGCTGTTTCATGGCGGCTGAAACTCTAGCAGCAACAAGATAGTTAACGTTTCGTTCAGCAGCGATATCTACAAGGCGTTGAGTGATTACACCATCAAAAACAACTGTGTCGATGTCTGTCAATTTTTTAAGTTTCTCTGCGAGTTCTCTGACGGGCAATCGTTCTACCTGTTTCATTTCTTTATCTAGAAGCACAGCTTCTAAGGTTCCGCCTAGCTCTTTTGACACTTCAACAATCTGTTTTGGCACCAGTTTCTTTCGTCGCTCTTTCTTTTTGACAGGAGCAGGAGCAGGTTTGGTAACGGGTTTTTGTTTTGGAACTGCGACATTTTCGATTGGAACCCTAGTTTTTAGGGCTTTTTCGATTTCTTTGAAAGTTAGGTCTTCGACTTCTTTGCCTCGGGGTGCCCGTGCTACGTATTTGAGTGTAGTGACTTGTTTGAGTTCTTTGAGAATTAGGTCTCCACCTCGGTCTCCGTCTAGAAACGCTGTAGCTTCGCGTTCATTGCAGATTTTGATTATGCTTTGAGGAACTTTGGCGCCTTCAACAGCGATGGTGTTCTGTATTCCTGCACGTAACATGTTAATTACGTCGGCTCTGCCTTCAACA
>PIXS01000341.1 GCA_003096255.1 Candidatus Bathyarchaeum sp.
TCGGATGACTAGTTTTGGGGGCATTCCTAATACTGTCAATTATTTGTTCAGGCAGTTCCATCTCAGAAGTAAGTGCCGATTTCAGGGCATTTAGTTCACTTTCGTTAGGAAGTTTCTTGTGCAACAAAAGATGAACAACTTCTTCATAGCACACCCTACCCAGAAGCCGGTCAATGTCATATCCAACATAATAAAGTGCACCAAGAGGATCAACAAAACTAATGCGGGTTTCGCAAGCGGCAACATCTCTCAAGCCGCGAACATACTCTTTTTCATAGGACATTTTCAAATTCAACTCAAGTTTTTCTTATTAGGTCAACGTTGCCACATACACTGAAAACCAACTAGCGGACAAAGGGAATAAACAAGCAGAACAACCCAAGAGCATATCTCGCCTAAAACACCCTACAGTTAACAGCATATGGGAACATCAAATCAAATACATATACAGAACCTAAATAATAAACACTTTCCATCGCATTAGACCAAAAAGCGCTTTATTCCTGCATAAACCTCAAGCAGCCTACCTCATCAGCCCACAAAAGCGCCTTCAATTGCCGCTCATTAAGTAACTGACGAACGCATCTCCCAAATAACAAGAAACACTCGTTCTACGTGACCAAACAAGCAGATTTAGCCCAACAACTTTTTGAGTATCGCTTTTGCTGAATGTAGCCTGTTTTCGCTTTGGATGTAGATTACCGAGTTGGGGCTGTCTATAATATCTTCGGAGATTTCGTAGCCCCTATGGATGGGCATGTCATGCATAATCAACGCATCACTGTTCCCCTTCAACAGCATCTTGTTGACTTGATACGGAAGCATCAGCTTGACCCGTTTCTCCTTCTCCTTCTTGAACTTGGGGTCTAAGAAGAATTCCATGTCCACCCACGTGTCCGTGTAGACCACGTCACAGTCCTCCACAGCCGCCTTAACATCCATGGACTTTTCATACAAGCCCGTAGACTTCGCCGTCTCCAGTATCTCGTCATCAACAGAAGCCTCATTCACAACAGGAGTAACAGCCACAATCTTCACTCCAGCCTTTGTGCAGCCCTCAATCAGCGAATTACAGATGTTATTGTGCACACCAATATACGCAAGCTTAAGCCCCTTCAGACGTCCCCTCTTTTCCTTGATAGTAACCAAGTCGGCGACAATCTGGCAAGGATGATACTTTTCGTCGCAGCCATTAATCACCGGAACAGCAGAAGCAGCAGCCATAACATTCAAGTCACTGTTCCGTAGCACACGAGCCATGATGCCATCAACGTAACCACTAATAGACCTTGTTTCATCCCCAAGATCAGCCAAAACCAGATTCGTGCTCCGCCAATCCATATAAGCAGAGTGACCGCCCATCTGAGTCATAGCAACCTCAAAAGACAGCCTCGTCCGAGTAGAAGTCTTCTGGAAGATCATAGCCAAAGACTTACCCTCCAAACAGAACTCGTAATCCTCTGGGCTCCTCTTGATTTCCAACGAACAGTCAATCAGGTCCACAACCTCTCTGCTGGACCAACCCTTAAGAGTAAGCAAATGCACAAGCGACCACTCCATCACATACGCAGATACTTGTTCACGTCAAACAGTTATATAAATTACCAAAAAAAGACAACATAACCCGCATAATAGGAGACTAATAACAGAGCATTGTTGAAAACAGTCTTTTTTCAGAAAAACTGCACAACTGACAACAAAATATAAACCAGATTAGATTAGTCGTCCAAAAAGTAGCCTGTATAACCTGTGCTCCAGAATTGTCATGGACGTGGCTCGTCCGAATATGCGGAAATAGTTTTTTCCCATAGCTTCTATCATGTCGCCGATGTCGTATCTGGGAAACAGGCATGAAGAAATTATTAGCCGCCCCCACTCGCCTCGCTGTAGTTCATGGAGCATTTTTGTGCCTTTGCCCGTCTTTACCTCAAAATAGTACGCATCATAATTTGGAGAAACATACGGCAGGTCATCAAGCTGCTGCATAAACGCTCCCTCAGTGGCGCTGTACATCTCAACTATCGGAACCTCACCGAAATGTTTCCTGAGAACCGGACCGTACTTGAACTGAATCTTTCTTACGCTGGTGCAGACGAGCACCTTAAAGTCCCACAGGTCCTTAGGCAGCTTTCCATGCGTATGCTTAACGTATCTGGCAAACGAAAGAATCACGGGTGTTACTCCAATGGCTGCGACCACAGGCTGATCTAGGGCAGACTGGTAAACAAGTTCAAACCGTTTTTTCCAGTCCTGTCGAGTAATGCCTGAGCCCAGCGCATCTATTTCTTCCTGTCTGGGCAACAGGCTAACTTGGTTAAGCATCGGATTAAGCCTCGCATAGGTTCCGGAACTGTAGCCGTAAACGACTTTTTGTCCACCCGCATCAAACGTGGTTACCGTTGACGGAAAATTGAGGTTCAGTATCTTTCCAGCCAGAACATCCATGCTGTTCTTTCTTAGCGCATAGTTCGTGATTGCCCGCGCCCCACACCAGAAAATCTGCTCAATATGCGTCTTTGTAATCGGAAGAACCTTAGACTTGCCTGTAGAACCTCTGGTCATCACCCAGCACAACAGCGGCTCAGGCAAAATAACCGAGTAGTTGCCTGCCTTAACATCCTCAAGGTATGGACGAAGACCCTCATAGTTGATTGTTGGAAAGTTTGCGCGAAACGATGCTCCGTCTTTGGTTGTGTCTGCTGAGTGGCTTTTTCCGTAACCTGTCTGTGCGTAGCCTTCAAGCAGATGTTCTAGAACTTGCTGTTGCGCCTTGGCGGGATTCTCTAATGATTCATGCCAAGGATGCACGATCTGTTTCAGAATGTCTACGCCATTCATTGCTGTTCCATCGACCAACAAGAGCATACGGCACGTTCAGGTTTAAGCAAACCGCTGCATGAACTGTTTAGGGTCTCGGATTCCTTCCTTTTGCCATACCTGCGCCTATTACCACACCTATTATCACGATTACGCCAATTATGATTAGGAAGAATGGAAAGATGGAACGAAAGCTAAGAATGCCGGACACTGAAAGATACAGCATGAAGCCAACCAGTATCAGGATGACTCCGCCGATCAGTGGACCTAAAACGCCGTACTCCTTTTTCTCATATTTTTCCTGCTGTGTGCCTTTCTCATTTTTTTCGTTTTTTTCTTGTTTCTCGTTCTTTTCTGTTTTTTCGTTTCTGTAACGTTCAGGAGGCAATGGTGGGGCAGGTGCTCCAGCCTTCAA
>PIXS01000342.1 GCA_003096255.1 Candidatus Bathyarchaeum sp.
CTTTGTTTTAACCGAACTTGATTGCCTTCTTAGGGTCAAAGTTAGTTTTCATCGTCCAGAAGTAAGCTTCTCCTTTTGCGATTCGGAAAATAATCAAGTCCTTGTTTTCTGCAGTGAAACCCCAAGCTTTCAAGAATTGGCGCTCTTCAACAAGTTTTCCTCGCAACTCATTATCGTCTATAAACTCAACAGTTCCCGCGACACGCATCATAACTCCACCATCTTCAGCAGGATGATAAAAACAAGCTTCTATGCGAGGGTTCTGTTTCAACTGACTGTAAACGGGTTTCATTGCACCTGTATGATAATAGAACCCAGTTTCGTCTGCAAACCACATCATAAACGCTCTGACCCGTGGCTGGTTGCCGTCAATGGTGCCGATGTAGCTTGCCTTGTTTTCGTTTGCAAACTTAATACAATCTTTAAATTCCATCGTCTTTCACCCAAACTTCCATGTTCAAGAATAGAAAACGGCAAACAGATATTAACATTTAGCGCACAATAATCAACGGTGGGAAAATATGCTGGACAAAAATCTAGCCGCGGCGTGTGGTCTATTCTGTGGAAACTGTGAACACCTAGAAACAAACTGCAAAGGATGCGGACACCAAAAAGGCAAACCCTTCTGGGTGTCTATGATGAAAGTTGAAGCCTGTCCCCTTTACAACTGTAGCGTCAACACAAAAAAGCTGGAGCACTGCGGCTTGTGCAACGAGTTTCCATGTAAAACCTTCTTGTCGTTACGTGACCCATCGCTAAGCGATGAAGAAGCACAAAACGCTCTAGTAGCTCGTCAAAACGACCTAATTACTCGAAAACAAATCGGCACAGAGAACTGGCTAAAACAAAAACAAAGCAAAAAGTGAACTAAAGCTCAATTATTCTGATTGACTCAAGCGACCGCTTTATCATGGCTTCTATGTCCAGTTTTTCTTCAGCTTTTAACACATCTTCCATTTTTGCCTTTGTAGAAGGCAAATACGGAACTGCAGCGCAAGATCCTGCTTTGCTGTTTGAAAGCTCGTAAGTTCCAATCTTTCTTGAAATTGCTTCTGTTTCATCTTTGTCAAAACCCAACAGCGGTCTGTGAACAGGATAATCCTTGACCGCACTATTTAGGACTCTTAAATTGGTTATTGTTTGGCTAGCCTGCTCTCCAATGGCTTCTCCTGTTACTATGCCCTCAGCATGCAACTGTTCTGCAAGCCGCTCAGCGACACGATACATCATACGTTTACAAAGCAAACAAGTGTACTTTTTGTCGGTTGTCCTTATCTGTTTCATGTTCTCGCCATGGGCAACAACGTAAACTTTTCTACGAAAACCAATCGACCAATCAAACAGCACCTTTGCAACCTCTAAAGCCCTGTTTGTGGTTCTTTCATCAGTAAATGGGCTATTATCAAAATAAACTGGAACAACTGGGCAACCCCGCTTCATAACCAGCCATATTCCAACAGTTGAATCTGTTCCTCCACTAAACAGGCCAACTAGTCTTGGCTGAACGCCCAGAGGCATTCCCCCAACAGCGTCAACCGTTTGTCCGTAAATGAAGGCTTGTTTGTCTCTAACTTCAACACCCAAAACAACGTCAGGGTTGCTTAAATCAACCTTCAAGTTAAGTTTGCCACCCAGAGTGTCCAAAACTATTTGACCCAACTGCTTCTGGACATCTGCACTAGAGTAGCCTTGATTACCCGAACGCTTGCACCTGACAGCAAAACGGTTCCCCTTTTTTAGCAAAACCTCGGCTAACTGCATGCTTGTTTGTATCACGTCGTTGAATTCTGAGGTTGTTTCTTTTGCAGGAGAAACCGAGGAAATTCCAAAGACTCGTGCCAATTTGTCTGATGCCTCTAATGCGGAATTTGTTTTAAGGTAGAATCTGCTGTGCCTTCTTTCTAGCTCACTGTATTCAATGTTGTAGTGTTGTAGTGTTTTTTTGAGGTTTCTTGCTAACCTTTTTTCATAATATTTTCTGGTCCAAACCTTTTTGAGCCAAATCTCGCCACTGAAGCGAAGAATAACCGAATCATAAACTGAGTTTAGGGCAGCTTCCACTTAGGTCCCTCAGCCGTATCTTCTATAACCAAACCCAAATCCTTCATTCTAGTTCTTATCTCATCTGATAAGCCATACTCTTTCTTGTTTCTTAGCTCTTCCCTCAAATCAAAAAGCAACTGCACCAAATCGTTAGCAATCTTCTCGCCAACATCCTTAGTTTTCTCCTGCTGGAAAAGACCCAACGCCTTACCTAGTTCAGAAAAACTAGAATAAACAGTTTCCAAAATCTCGGCGCTAACCTGCTTGTTCTCATCAAGAAACTTGTTAATCTCCTTTGATATCTCAAACAAGGCAGCCAAAGCCTGTGGAGTGTTAAAATCTTCATCCATTGCGTTAACAAAATCTTCATGTAACTTCTCTATGCTTTGTCTAAACGTCTTTTCTGCTTCGTTTGGTTCACGTTCAGATGCAACCTTTTTTGTGTCTTCAAGGGATTCCAGACTGTTATAGAGCCTGCCTAAGCTAGTTTCTGCAGCCTTTAACCGTTCATCAGTGAAGTCTATTTCACTCCTGTAATGTGTAGACATAACAAAAAGGCGGATAGCCTCAGCAGAGTACTTCTTCAACGCTTCACGAACTGTAATGTAGTTGCCTAGCGACTTTGCCATCTTCTCTCCATTAATCTTCAAGAAACCCGTGTGCAACCAATACTGAACAAAAGGCTTCTTACCCGTTATCGACTCACTCTGAGCAATCTCATTTTCATGATGAGGAAAAATCAAATCACGAGCCCCGCCATGAATGTCAAACCGCTCTCCCAGATACTTCAGACCCATAATTGCACATTCAATGTGCCACCCTGGAAAACCTGTGCCCCAAGGACTCCACCACTTCAAAACCGTTTCTGGTTCTGCACGTTTCCAGAGAGCAAAATCTCGGGAATTCCGTTTATCTTGGTGAACCTCAAACCTGGAGCCTTCAAGCATTTCGTCAACTTTGATTTTTGAAAGTTTGCCGTAGTCGTCAAGTTTGGATACGTCAAAGAACACGTTTCCGTTAACTTCATACGCAAAGCCCTTCTGAATCAAAGTTTGGATTGCTTCAATCATTTCAAGAAGATGACCCGTAGCCCTAGGAGAAATGTCAGGTCGTTTCACGTCCAACGCGTCTAGGTCCTTGAAGTACTCTCGCATGTAAAACTCCACAAGCTGCATGGGCTCAACTTTTCTTTCTATTGCACGCTTGGAAATTTTGTCTTCAGCAGTGTCAGTGGTCAAATGACCAACGTCTGTTATGTTTTGCACGTAGAAAACGGAGTAGCCTTTGAACTCAAGCCACCGCACAATAACATCAAAGGCAAGGTATGTTCGTGCGTGACCTAGATGAGCCCAATCGTAAACTGTAGGTCCACAGACATACAGGCTAACCTGATTCTCTTTAATTGGTTTGAACTCTTCTAGTTGTCCGCTCATTGTGTTAAAAACCCGCAAAACCATATCGATTCACCTTGCTGAGATTTTTGATTAATTGGCGTTTAAGCCCTAAAAAAAGTAGGTTACCCTTGATTTAAGTTTAGTAGGTATGTTTTAGGCAGCAAACTTGCCTTTGCTGGCTCAGAAACCGTTTTCGTTCATAGAAATAACTTTGAAACAGAAACAAAACACCAAACAGTAGTTGTTTTGGAGAGATTGTGTGTATTGATTGTGGATTCATTAAGCCTAAATATTCTGAACTGAGCAACTATTGTTCATAGACCGTTTGGGATGCAGTACGCTTGACTGAAGAATCCGTTGTGGTTATC
>PIXS01000343.1 GCA_003096255.1 Candidatus Bathyarchaeum sp.
AATTCTTATTTTTCCAAAAAGGCGGAGCTTTCTTCGGAAGAAGCTGCAAAAGCACAAGAAAGAGAATATACGTTTTTAGCTCAAAAACAGAGCCATGGCTGCCTTGATACATGAGCTTCTTCACATGAAATATGAGAGTAATGAGAGCAAGGTGCGGCAGCTTACACGAAAGTATTTCGGCATTTTCATGAGGCACCAGAACCCTGACGCGCAGAACGTGTATGCTGTTCAGAAATTTTTATTCACTTTTTAGGTTGTATTCTTGTCTGCGGTTTTATTTGCATATTTTAAGCGTCTGATACTTGTTATTTGTCTTTTTTCGTCCTAAATTCACAAGTAATTCGGCTAATAAGCCTAAAAATGGCTTAAGTAAACATATAATGGCGTTAATGTGAGCTAATTTGATTTAATGGTTTGAATAACTGTTATTTGTATATAATGAACTGATTCCAAGGTTTATATCCTTAACGCGCCTGTTTTTGTCCAGTTTTTTTGGAGCATAAGTCTTATTTGATTTTCTGGAGAGTCGCTCTCAAGGAACATTCAACAGGGAGGTGAAAAGATATGGTGTTTGAAGAAGACGAGTGGGAAGATTGGGAAGAAGACAACGAAGAGGAAGAAGACTGGTAAACACTTCACCAGCGAACTGCTCATCCCTAAGAGGGGCAATTGAGCTGAATCCCAAAAACAGAAAAAGAAAGCAGATTACAAAACGAGCATGCCCATGCACAAACTGATTTTTTATTTAATCATTTTTTATGTATAATACGTCCATCAACAAACAGGTGGGCGCCAAAAAAGAAGAAAAAGGGTGAGACGTGTTATCGTCTTCTTTTGTATAATCCTATGATTTCTGCTTTTTCGATAGTGTGCTCTTCAACTCTGTCGAGAAAGTTGCGTTTGTTTACGCCCTCTAAATGTTCAACGTCAAGCGCGTAGACTGTGAAGAAGTATCTGTGAGTTCCTGAAGGCGGGCAAGGTCCTCCATACACTTTTTTGCCGAAATCGTTCTCCACTTCTAGTGCTTCCGCAGGTTTTCTGTTCTTTTCTATCTCTTTCACGTTCTTGGGTATGTCATACAGTAGCCAGTGATTCCATCCTCCAACCGCGTCAGGGTCCGTGACAGTCAACGCGAAACTCTTTGTCCCCTCAGGAACATTTTCCCATACAAGATGCGGAGAAACATTTTTTCCGTCACATGTAAATTCAGAGGGAATGCTGCCTTTATCTGCAAAATTTTTACTCATCAATTTCATCAAAAATTTTCCCCAAAGCTATCTGGGCAGAGTGTGAAATAAAAAACTTGTTAGCATCATGCTTTAATCGTGCAAGTGTGACAAATTATATCTAGGCAAACCGCCTTTACTATTAACCATATAACGTGTTGGGGGGAATGTTTTGGGGGAGCAACTTCTAGAAGTCGGAAGGGTGGCACATTTCTTTAGTCACATTAATGTGGCTGTTGTAGAGGTTACGGGCACCATTGCGGTCGGGGACCAGATAGCCATCAAGGGACCATCCACAGACATTGAGCAGACCGTTGATTCTATGGAGATAGAGCATGCGAAGGTTAAGCAGGCAACAGCGGGTCAAAGCATCGGAATGAAAGTGAAAGGTCACGTAAGAGAGAACGATACAGTCTACAAAACAGGTTAGACAATTGTTGACGTAACAAAGTTTTGTGTCAATACATCTTTTAACTTCATAACAAATATCTTCAGTACCGTCCTAATTGATTAAAGAAGGTGATTCTGTGCTAGAGAAGATGAGCGACCCGAGCCTCCGGAATCTTGTCAAATTCTTGGAGATAACAGGGCTTCTAAAGCGGACCCAAAGGGCAGGCTGGGTCGATGTTGGAGTGTATCAGCCCGAGTCAGTTGCAGACCACACCTTCAGAACAGCGTTTCTCTGCATGCTATACGCGGACATGGAAGCCTTAGACCCATCAAAGTTGTTGAGGATGGCGCTGATTCATGACCTCCCCGAAGCCATAATAGGCGACCTGATGCCGTCACAGAAGACTGCGGAAACCAAAGAGAACGAAGAGACAGCAATGCATGATATACTGGGTCTTCTGCCAGAGACACAAAGAGAAACCTACTTAGATGCTTGGAACGAATACCAAGAAGGAAAAACAAGAGAGGCACAAGCCGTGCAGCAGATTGACAAGATAGAGATGGCATTGCAAGCCAAGGAATACGAAAAATTGGGAACAGCAAACAAAAGTTTGAAAAGATTCATCAAGTCTGCAAAACAGGCTACTGAATCTCCTGAGTTGAAGCGGCTTCTTTCTTGTGTTATGGAGGAAAAATAAAAATGAGCTTCAGGGAAAGGTGGACAAAAGAATTCACGAAGATGCTAACAGAGGATGAAAAAAAAGCCTTCAGTCTTTGGCTGGAGTTTTCTCAGGGAAAAATTTCAGAATCCGAGTTTCAATCCAAGATTGATCTCAAGGTTATGCCTAAGATGCTAGGCAAAATGAGCGCAGCCAGAATGAATGCGTTAGAGGATGAGGTTGACCGCCTACGAAAAAGAGTTGCCTGTTTAGAGGACAGATTAAAGAAAAAGCCTTGAAGCGTCTCGATACTATTTGTGGGTAGGCTTACTGGAACTTTGGCGTCTGGGCTGACGTTTTTCTCTTCTTAGAAAGTCGCCTATGTCCAGGATGTTCTTTACAGCAGTTTTGCTCAGGTCAATTTCTGCACGAAGATTGAGCACCATTTTGCCGAACCCCAAGCATTCATTGTGCTCGTTCAGAACAAGCGTAAACTCGCCCTTCTTTAGATTGCCGTCCTTAAGTATCCCCTTTTTGAATATGTCTCTTCCGCAGATGAAAAGCCAAGCCGTCTTCTTTTCAACCACAATCTTGTTTGCTTTGGTCTCAGCAATCATGGCTAACAAAAGAAAACTTGGAAAGAAACTAGCGCCCTTCACTGCTCCAAGATACGTTCCCGCATAGAAGAAGCCTTTTGGAGCCTGCTGTTTCAGTTTTTTAGATATC
>PIXS01000344.1 GCA_003096255.1 Candidatus Bathyarchaeum sp.
ACTCTTTTGCCTTTACTTGTTTTGGTGGCTTTAGTTGCTGATTTACTCAAGAAGAAACTGCCCAAATTTAGCAAGCATGTTTAAAGTGTATGCACGTTGTTGAATACGGTCTTTTGTGGATATATCACAAATTATAATTAATGATTATAACTTTCATTTATTGGGCGAAACTATTGAATAAACTGATAGTTGTTGGAATTGTAATTGCTGCCATAGTTGCTTTTTCTGCTCTTACTTATGCTGGGTATGTTCCAGGTCTTTCAGAATTTTTTCAGCCTGAGCAAAACCCAAATAATGAAAATCAGCAAATCTTCAAGGTAACCACTGGTCATATGGCGCCCGAAATAAAATCTGGGGCATTAGTTACGTGTGAAAGCGTAGCTTTTGAGAGCCTCGAAGTTGGGGACATAATAGTTTTCCAGTTTTCGAATCAATCAATGGTGTACATCAGCAGAATATACGAGATTACACCAGACGGACTAAAAACAAAAAGCGACAACAACCTCTATCCAGACCCATGGACCGTAACCCCTCAAATTTTCATCGGAAAAGTTGTAGCCATCAACAACCCCTAACTGGCAAAAAAACCGCAAACGTGTTTGAAGCTTAATAGCGCTACATTGTTGAAAACAACGTTTTTTCAGAAAACGTCTAAAAATATTGCTTTTTCTTCCGTTTTTTAAACAAGAACCAAGCAACTACCACAACGGCAACAACAACGGCTACAACTAATATGTATTCAAGGGGAAAACCAGCCTCATCTTGCAGTTTTACTGTTGTTCCGTCTACTCCAACTATCCAACCGTCAGACCCGTTTAGTGTATCTATTTCAGTTAACCACGCAGTAGTTGGCGACGTTACACTACGCCACTCTTTGCCGTCCCAACGAAGTATAGACCCTGTTGCTCCAACCGCCCATCCCTCATCTGCGTTTACCATATTCACCGAAAACAGGTGCTCCGACGTTGGACTTGTTACCTCAGTCCAGGTTGTGCCGTTCCACCGTAGTATTCTGCCGCTGTCTCCTACTGCCCAACCATCATCTGCGTCTACCATGTCCACGGACCATAGCCATTGGACCTTGGGCTCTTTTACTATTATCCAGTTGGCTCCGTCGTAGTGGAGTATTATTCCTTTTTGTCCTACTGCCCACCCCTCAGTGGCGCTTATCATATCCACCGAATACAACGGATAATTAGTTGGGCTATCTACTCTGGTCCAGCTTGTGCCATCCCACCGTATTATGATTCCAGACAAACCAACCGCCCACCCTTCAGACGCGCTAACCATGTGTATTTCTTCATAATTTGCATAGGTCGGACTTGTAACATTGCTCCAGCTTACGCCGTTCCACCTGATTATTGTGCCCTCAGAGCCTACTGCCCACCCGTCGTCTGCGCTTACCATGTCCACCGAATTCAAATGCGCCATAGTTGGGCTTGCTACAGTGTTCCAGTTTGTTCCGTTCCACCTGATTATTGTGCCCTCTAACCCAACCGCCCACCCGTCTGTTGAACTGAGCATATCCACTGACTCCAAGTTGGAACTGGTTGAACTGGAAACATTGCTCCAGCTTGCAGCCTGCACAGTGGATGCTAACAATGTAATCAAAACTGAAACAACAAAAATGAACAGAACTTTTCTCATATTCGGTTTCAAACCTGTACCACTACCAAGATGTGTGAACCATATAATTTTTTTCTAAACCCAAAACACGGGTCAACAAGGCATATTTGAAGCCTAATAGCACAAGATTGTTGAAATCAACCTTTTTTCAGAAAAACAAAGCAACAACATGAACCCATGTTACTGACTGGATTCATCATTTTGGTAATCTTCTAAGTTAAGTATGCCAATCCTTGGCGGCAACATTACTACACTTTTTATCCACGGTCTGCTCAGAGGAGTTCCTACGCCTTTTCCTATCTCATAGATTCTGGTAACAACCCGGTAAACTTCAGGCATCTCAAGAATCTTTTTCTCTGTTTCACGAGCCATGCGGTAACTTGGGACTCCTGATTCTACGAGTATGTCATAGTTTCCTGCCGCAGTGTGAATGTTTGTTATGCCCTCAATTTTTGAAAGCCTGTCAATTACTGACGCGATGTTGCTCCCAGTTTTTAGGGAAATAAAAATAAAATCAACAGACCTGATTCCCAGCTTCTCTGTGCTCACAACTATTGTTGTCTTTATTTTTCCGTGTTTTTTCATTTTATTGTACCGTTTAATCACCGTGTCAACGGATAACCCCAACTCTTTTGCGAGCTTGTTAAAAGAAATCCTGGCATTCTCCTGCAACTTCCTGGCGATTCGTATATCTGTTTCATCCAACATTGTTCACATCTTTTTTAGGTAATCAACAGGAATGTTCTCTGGAAAAGTAAAATCGTTAAGCCAGAGGGTGATTTCCATCTCCATCACTGCCTCGTTTTGCCTGATTTTTTGGGTAATACGCTGCAGCTCTTTGTTTTCTTTAAGGTACAATTCAATATGAACGTTCATTCTTTTTGCTAGGTCATAGTGTATCGAAAAAAGTTCTAAACCCTTCAGTTGCTCGATTAGTTTTTGCACACCTTCAGGTTTCATGTTCAAGTAGATGCTAACAACTGTTTCGTAGCCTAACTCTTTTGGAGCAACCAAAGCTGTGGAACCAATTATTATTCCATCTTTTTCCATTTTTTTAAATCTGTTTCTTATTGTTGTAGTGGACACTCCGCACTCTTGGGCGATGTCCGAAAACTTTTTGCGCGCATCCTTCAGCAAATGCTTGATTATTTTTACGTCGATTTCGTCTAGCACTTTTGTAATCCCTTGAACCCCTATATGCGCTGTTCTCCGCCCTGTTTATTGTTTCATTGAATTCATACTGCATACTATGTTAAAAACCATTTTATCTAACATTTGTCGAATTTTGTCGTAGAAACCAGAAATAGCAAAAGAATTTGACCTAGAATGTTTACGTTTTTTTTGAATTTTCTGGTTATACCAAAAGTTTTAAAAAACGCTGTATGAATATACCTTTCTCACAAGGGAATTAAGATGAAAACGAAAAAAAACCTTATATCAGTAGTGACTATGATTTTTCTAATAACCACAACCGTAATCGTAACAGCAATTCCATTTGTTCAAGCAGACACACTAATGACACGCGCATACGTTGCCGTAAACCCTAACCCCGCTGGAGTAAACCAAGAGGTACTGGTTTCGGCATGGCTACAACCAATTCCACCAGGCTCAGAAGGCTTTGACGGGCTAGTAATTTCATACACTGACCCCGACGGACACACAACTGTTCGTGACGCAGCCAAAAGTGACACCCTCGGAGGAACATACTTCTTATTCACACCCGACCAAATCGGCGAATATACGTTCCACTTTGAATTCGAAGGTGACACCCTAGGCGAAAACGAGTACCTGCCAAGCGAAACTCCAGAGGACACAGTCTTAGTTGTTCAACAAGACCCTGTTGAATCATACCAAGACACACCCTTCACAGGCGACTATTGGGAACGCCCAATAAACGGCAAAAACCGAGAATGGGCAAGCATTTCTGGCAACTGGCTAATGGAAGGATACCGCAGACAAAACTTCGGCTTTGACGCCGTAGGCGCATACAACCCATACAGTGAAGCCCCACGCGCACCCCACGTAATGTGGACACGAGAACTCGCAACAGGTGGTCTAGTAGGCGGAGAATTTGGTCCAGTAAGCTACTATCCAGGCTTATCCTATGAAGCTAAATTTGGTCCACCCCTGATCATCAACGGACGCATGTATTACAACCACGCACCAGGCAGCTTTGGCGGTGTAACCTATTCAGGATACACATGTGTTGATCTACGCACAGGCGAAGTAATCTACACAGACCCAGACAACACAGTGACAGTTGGTCAAACATGGTACTATGCCAGCGGAAACCAGATGGGTACCGTAGGTCCTTTCCTATGGAGCACTGGCGCAGGCGAATGGAAACTGTTTGACGCATTCGACGGCAGACTAATGGCAACTTTTGCAAACGCATCCTCTCCACTGATGACCGAGTTTGGTCCTAACGGAGAACTCTTTGCATACACCTACGACTTCTTTAGCGGTAGCATATCCAAGTGGAGTTCCACCCTCGCATTTGAAGGAGCTGGATGGCTCGGTTCAATGTCAGGTGGTGAAGGTACATTCCGACCAACAACAGGAACTTTCGATTGGATGGCAGGCATTGAATACAGTGCACCTGGTCCAGAAGGTGGTTATCCTTTCTGTGCAGGTACAGACGGTGACATACTGGTACTAGTTACCAACATGTATAACACTGCAGACGGCTCACGTGTTCTTCACGGATTCAACACTAAAACAGGTAACGTCGTATACTCAACACCTTTCGAACTATCAGCGCTTTCATACAACTGTGCCTTGGGTTCAGGTATCTTTGCAATCAACGACATCCAGCCAATGACTTGGTTAGGATTCAATGCTCAAACTGGTGTTCTTGAATGGGAAAGTGAACCCCAAGATTATCCATGGGGAACTTACAGCAACCACCTTCCATGCATTGCATATGACAACTTGTACACATGCAACTACGACGGTTCAGTAACCGCCTTCAACCTAGAAGACGGAACCATCGACTGGAAATCCTACAGCGAAAACAGCGGCAACGAAACTCCATACGGCAAATACCCATTCTTCTATGGTCCAATGATTGCAGGCGGCGTAGTATTCGCCGGAACTGGTGAGCACTCACCAACTCAGCCATTGATCAGAGGAGAAAAACTCTACGCATTCG
>PIXS01000345.1 GCA_003096255.1 Candidatus Bathyarchaeum sp.
TCTGGCGGGTTCGGCGGAACAATGGAAGACATTTCTCGGGGAGCCAAATCAGCTGGCGGCAAAACGATAGGCGTTACCTGCTACGTATGGGATAAAGGTCGGTATACGAAAGCCAACGAATTTATTGATGAAGAGATTGTTGCGGATAGTTTACTCGAAAGAATCGACATTATGGTTAAGGAAGCGGACGCTTTTGTGGTGTTTCCAGGCGGAACTGGAACATTGCTGGAATTGTCCACCACCCTTGAGCACATCAATAAAGGGTTGATTGAGCCTAAACCAATAATCATCTTGGGCGACTTCTGGAAACCTGTTTTTTCCTGTTTAAACGATGAACCCGTCTTCAGCAAGAAAATTAAAGCTAACTGTAAGATTTCTTGCTGTACAGAACTTGTTACTTTCGTGAGCACGATAGATGAGTGCGTTGAAAAACTTGAATAAACTCCATCTGCTGTTGAAGACGTAATACATAACATTATGAAGATTGGGGTTTAGGGGTTAAAATTTAAATATTTAGGGGATAGTTTATGGTTGAAGTTTAGTTTGGAGAGTGTTAAGTATGCCTGAAGAACTGCAAATCTACATCGATGGGAAATATTATCCCAAATCTGAGGCTAAAATCTCAGTCTATGACCATGGTCTCCTGTATGGAGACGGCGTATTTGAAGGAATTCGAGCATACAATGGCGTAGTCTTCAAACTAAAAGAACACATCGACAGACTCTACAAGTCAGCTCACCCAATATTTCTTGAGATACCACTAACCAAAGAGGAAATGACAGAAGCTGTGCTAGAGACCCTCAGAAAAAACAACCTAAAAGATGCTTACATCCGCTTAGTGGTCACCAGAGGCGTCGGCGACCTAGGCCTTGACCCCAGAAAATGCCCCAAAGCCACAATCATCATAATCACAGAACCAAGACTTCAGCTACATTCCACGGAGAAGCTTGAAAACGGAATAAGCACAGTCATAACTTGGGTAAGACGCAACTCAGTGGATTCTGCCACCCACGAAATGAAGTCCCTGAACTACCTGAACAGCATATTAGGCAAAATCGAAGCAAACAACACCGGCGCGGACGAGGCTCTATGCCTTGACAAAACAGGCTACGTTTGTGAAGGCGTCGGCGAAAACATATTCATAGTGCGCGACGGCAAACTGTTGACTCCTCCCCTTTCTTCAGGTGCACTGGATGGAATCACACGAGCACTGATCATCAAGTTGGCAAAAAAAATGGGCATCGAGGTTATAGAACGGAACCTCACCCCAAACGAGTTGTTCACTGCTGATGAGGCATTTTTCACTGGAACAGCCGCAGAAGTGGCGCCAATACACGACGTAAACGGGCGTGTGGTGGGCGCTGGAAAACCTGGTTCAATCACGAAACAGCTAATGCAAGTCTTTGAGAAGGCCAGGCAGGACCCTGCTGAAGGCGCAGTCATCTAATAGACTATGAATTTTTAGAGGATTCTCTATCCTCTTTTGTTTAGAACCTGTTTAGTTAGTCTATGCTCTGCCTCTAGGGGGTAGTTTGTGAGAGGTAGCCAAGGTATCCTTCTGAAGTCTTAACGTAAATTCCAATAGTTTCTTGTCGAGCATTTGACCAGTCCCACAGGCACTTCAGTGTAACTGATTCTCCTATTGGAATTGTGTATGGTAGGGCTGGTGGCGCTTCCACGGAAACTTCGAGGCTGGTGTAGTTGCTGAAGATTACCTCAACGGTTGTGAGGTTTGCTACGTCAATCGAGTATTCTGAATTGAAGACTGTAATGTTGAAGTATGTCATGTTGGCTGTGGCGAAGACTGGGTCTGTGATTGACAACTGCGCCTTTTTAGGCGTAGTGGCTTCTCGATGGAAGGCGTAGCCCTCTGACGTGAAGGCATTAACAGTAACATTCATTCCTCTATATTCTGTCCAATTCCATTCACACATGAAAGTGGTTGTTGTACCTATTTCAAGCAATTTCGGAATCGACGGCGTTATTTGATGAACCTGGAATTCTGTTCCGTTCTCCATGGTCACAGTTATCTTAGTTACATTCAAGGCACTTGCTGAACCTGCAGCATTCCTTATTGACACATTAAAGTGTTCACTGTATTCTGGATTGAAAACAGTTGATGTTATCTCAAGGCCCACAGCGGCTGTCTCTACTTCATAAACTGCTCCTGAGCCATCTTCAACTAGGACTATGATTTTCAGGGTTTGGCTTGTGTAACTTCCCCAGTCCCAGTCGCAATTGTATGTTTTTTCTTCTCCCTTGTTTAGCGTATAGGGTAGCTCTGGGTCTGTGTCCGTTACTTGGTGGACTGTGTTGTCTGCTGTTGCTACCCAAATTTCTTTGATTGTTGCTTCTGTGGGAGAGTAGGTTGGATTAAGGAGGGTTATGTTGAATTCTCCCGTGTTTTGTGTATCTAAGCCTGCGTCAATTACGGATATTGTAGTTTTTTCTGGAACCTCGATTCCGAGGTTTAGGTAGTAGCCTGCCAGTATCAGGTATGAGAAGATTGAGCCGATTATAAGGGCAAGAAGTAATAGAAGGATGACAAGAATTTTTGAGATGGCTTTTACGTTTTTTAGTGCTTTCACTTTTTTCCTCTCTCTGGTGAGCCTTATTTGCTGTTTTGGTTTTGGAAGTTTACTATAAATGTTTATGGGGTATTTTAATTCTCTCATGTTTCAGCAACTTTTTCGTTGTTGCCGTTTGATAATTTATATAACGGTTTGACGTGAAGAATCTACGGATACTGTGGAGTGAACACATTGAATCTGCTAACGCTTAAAGACTTGTCCTCGAAAACGGTTGAGGAACTAATTGACGCTTCGCTAGAAATAAAAAAGAACCCAGAAAATTACGAATTTGCGCTGGAGGGCAAGTCTTTGGCAATGATTTTCCAGAAGACATCAACACGAACTAGGCTCTCCTTTGAAGTGGGTATGACTCAGATGGGAGGACACGCAGCGTACATGGATTGGCTACGGACCAATCTTATACTTGCTGACTTGAAGGATGAAACCAAGTCCATTGCGGGTTACGTTGACGGAATCATGGCTAGGCTCCTGAAGAATTCTGTTTTGGAGGATATGGCTGAGGCATCTAGTGTTCCTGTGATTAATGGCTGTGACGAGAAGTATCATCCCTGCCAGATTATCGCCGATTTGGTGACTGTCAAGGAGAGGCTAGGAAAGCTGAAGGGGCTGAAGCTTGCGTATATTGGAGTGCACAATAACATCTGTAACTCGTTGATTGAGGGCTGCACCAAAACAGGCGTAAA